>DASRHX010000181.1:0-4158 GCA_035650295.1 Bryobacteraceae bacterium
TCCGGCTTAGCCGGACCTTGTGCCGTCGTTGACAACCTCGCGCGACCATCCAGGAGCCTTGTTCGCTTTTGCCCCCGACGCCGTTGATCCCCAGTGAAGCCCTCAGATTGAAGGCTGCCCTGTTCCAGGACAAAATATGGATACGGTTCAAGGCGAGCGCAGCAGGGATAGCCGCCTGAGCCTCGGCGAGGCCTGGCGGCTGCATAAAGGGACCAACGTGGCTGTTTGCAGCATTGGATCGCACGAGTTGGGCTGGAAGCTGGTCTTGCGCGGGGGGCCGATGCTCTTTTCGAAGGTGTGCCGCTCGATAAACGAGGCCCTGTCGACGCAGGAGCAATGGAAAACCGCCATGGTCGAGCGGGGCTGGAACGCGGATGGCTGAGCGCCGGACAACTGTTCCCGTTACGCCAGGGATCTTCCTGAGTTCCGTTTCGCGGGAATTGCCCTATCGTATGGCTCAGCCATGGACGCGCCACACGCCTGCCCGTTCTGTCTGGCCTCGGATCTGTGCCGTCTAGCCGCTACAGGCTCGGCGCTGGTCGCCTACCGTTGTTACAATTGCCGGCGGGTCTTCTATACCGCCGCCGATGCGAGAGTTCAAGCCTACTACGGAGAGATGGAGCAGGCCCGGAACTCGCCGAAGCGCCCGCGCAAGTCGTCGATTCACTGACCAATCACCGATCGCGTTAGATTCGATGAGTTCTTGTCGTGCGTCACGCGCGTCGTGAACGTCGTGACCGTCGGCGAAGCCATGTGAGCGCGTGTCCCCGGCCTCAGGCCCGCACACCCGTCGCGGCTCATCGTAGAATCCTAGGGACGCCGGGGTGGCGGAACTGGCAGACGCTCGGGACTTAAAATCCCGTTCCCTTCGGGGAGTGCGAGTTCGATCCTCGCCCCCGGCACCATTGAGAATCAGACACTTACGCGGATTGACTTGCGGGAGGTTCGCTGCGGATTGGTCGATTGTCCCTGAAATTGTCCCTGCCGCGCGATCGATCCTCGCCGCGGCGTCCCTGAGCAGCCCGGCATCCACGATCGCATAGCGTCGATAGATCGCCTCCGTCTTGTGCCCGACCATCGCCATTGCGGCCGATCGCGGCACACCGTCGCGCTCCAAGTTCCTGACCGCTGAGCGCCGCATATCGTGGAGCAGTCGGCCCGGATAGCCCGCCTTGACGCACGCCGTCATCCACGCCTTGCGGACGTAGCGTATACGGCTCCCATTGCGGTGAAAGACGAGCGCCACGATCCTGTTGGCCTTCTTGAGCCGCTCGTGTTCGGCGAGCTGCGTCTTGAGCAGCGTTTCAATCGCGGCGGTGAACGGAAACGATCGCCCCTCGCCACTCTTCGTCGTGGATCGAGCCGCACCATGCGGCCCTGCCAATCGACGTTGCGCCACTCCAGGCCCATCACCTCGGACGCCAGCCGCCAGCCCGTCAGATACCCAAACTCGAGCAACGGTTGAAGCGCCGCCGGCAGATGGCCTTCACGGCTGCAAATTGCGACGGCTCCAGAAACCCCTTCCGGGTGTTGTGTTCGGCCAGCATCGCGACGTAGGGCCGACTGTGGATGCGACTGGCCTTCGTCGCCAGCGAGTACGCCCGTTTGATGATCGCCAATTCGCGGTTCACTTCCGCTGCCGATGCGCCAGCCTTCAGCCGATCGGCCGTGAACGCCGCGATCTGATCGGTCGTGATACTCGTCAGCCGTCGTCCAGCGAAGTACGGCGTGAGGTGCAGATCGATCCGGCGCTTCGCGTGATCGTGGCGCTTGCGCCCGTTGATCACGTAGTCGTTTAGGACGGACGCCATCGCGTCCTCGAAGCGCAGCCGGCCTGTCTTCGGAGACACGGGCACGCCGTCAGCGATCTGGCCTTCCTTTCGACGCAGTTGATCGCGCGCCTCTTCGTACTTCGTCGTTCTAGCGCTTTCCTCGAAGCGCTGACCGTTGCGGTAGTAACGCATCCACCAGATGCGCCCGCGCTGTCTGAGTTCTCCCATGGAATGCCTCCCACGTGAAAGCGTTGTAGTTCGCTAGGGAGGCCGCTAGGCGGTAGTGATCGGCTGATAAAATGCCGAGCAGATCCGTCAGCGGCGTGCTCCGCTTTCGGGTTTAGGGGTCCGATCGGTGTTAGCGCACCGGCCGGGCTCCGCTTACATGCGGCAGCCCGATCCGATTGTCAAATCCTGCAAACGAGATCCACGTTGGATACACTGCAACGCGAACATTGGGATGGCCGCGCCGTAAGCCTTCGTGAAGCATGGCGGCTCCGCAAAGTGGCGTGTGGCTCAGCGAAGGAAGCGATCTGCGAGTTGTTCAGTCATCAGCTGGGCCACGAACTCAGGCTGACCGCGAATGGCGAGCTACTCGCTTCTCAGGTCTGCAGAAACAGTGAGCAGGTTTTGACGACGCAGGAACAGTGGAAGAAAGCGATGGTCGAGAAGGGCTGGCGCTGATATGGGGTCGCCTCCGAATGATCGCATGACACTCTACGAAACGTTGCTGAATATGCTCGGCGTGTTGGTGGACCACAAAATCGAGCTCTTTCCGAGGCCGAAAGACGACTTCGAGAAGGTGCAGAGGATGTTGAAGGAATCAGCTGACGAGTTCGCATTGCGGTGCGAGCAAGACCCCGAACTGCGGTTGCGCGAACAGCAAGAAATGCGCGCGAGTGCGCGTGCATACATCGCAGCCAACCTCACAGTTCGTGAGGGCGCGTATTGGTTTAGGAATGCCTATTTTGAGACCGGACCATATTGTATTTCCTGCTGGGATGCGGATGGTCGCTTGGTCAAAATACACAGACAGATTTCGGGCGCCTTCTCGTGTGGCTTTTGCGCGTGCAAAACGCTCAAAGATGAGAGTATTTCGTAAAGTCCCAAGTCATGCACCTCGGGTGGGAATTGAAGCTGGTCATCGGCGGTGAACTGATCGCCTCGCAGGTCTGCCGCCACGCTCACAGCGTCCAGCAGCCCGTGGTGAAACACTGTCCGAGTGAAAGAGCGCGGTCGTCCGTGCTCCTCTTTCAGGATGACCGTTCATCGTTAGGTGTTTTCTGAAAAAGTGGCGGGCGCAGATGAATGCCAGCGGCGAATTGATTCAAGGTTCCAGCTCTTCAATAAGGACAGTTGAACTACCTGTGGCACAGGTGTAACGTCTCGGTCTGTTGACGTCGCAGGCCCAGGAGGGTGGCATGCGCAAAGATGTCATCACGCGTCGCGGTAAGGCGGCCATCGGCGCGCCGGTCGCTGTCTTGGTCGCTGCTCTTGGGTTGGGGTGTAACTCGCCTAGTTCGTCGCCGGTATCACCAACGGCGACGCCGCTTCCACCATCGCCGCCACCAGGCACATTGATTCGTTACAACGTGTCAGGCATCGTGACGGACGACACTGGTTCGCCCATCGCGAACGCTCAGCTGAGCCTGTACTACGAGAACTCATTTAGAACCGTCCAAACGTCGACCGATGCTCGCGGGTCCTACAGCATTGTTTTCGAGAGCGCTGCCACCAGTTATGACGGGAACGCGAATGTCGCCGGTGCGATCTTTTATGTAGGCGGCGGCGATTACGAAAATAACTACGTGCAAGCGGTGCCTTGGGGAACTGCTCACGTTGTCAAGAACCTGTATCTGCGCCGAGTGCGGAATCTGAACGCCGGTCAGTCAATCGTCTTTTCGATCGACGCTGATAGCTCGCTTGCTTACGATGGTGAAGATTGGCTGCGGATGGACTCGGTATGGGAAAAGTTCCACATCCGCGTTGCCGATGCCGGAACGCTGACGATTGCCGCTCGCCCGGCGTCGGGCGACATCGTCCCCCGAATCGCGGTGTGGTGTGTCTACGTCGTCGACAATTGTGGGAATACTTGGGTGGACACGCCACCCGGGACCGCTGCGCGACACGTGAACGCGAACTCACTGTTCGAGATCAGACTTGCGATTCCGAGCCGGATGGCGCCGCAGCGATATGAGGTGTCAACTTCGCTGCGCTAGAGGCGGATGCAGCCATTGACTGCAACAACGAACTCGTTATTCAGTTGGAAAGAGCGTCGGAATCCTGAGTGAACGTCATCGCCTCCTGAAAGCCTCAGGCTTACCTGTAAAAACTGCGGCGAACAATTCGAGCATCCCGCCGCGTGAGCAAGCGTTTTCCGCGATAA
>DASRHX010000182.1:0-2531 GCA_035650295.1 Bryobacteraceae bacterium
TCCGTCCAGCCTCTCGCCGACGAATGCTCGCGCTGCAACCGCCGCCCGGACCGCATCGCCGACGGGAACCTGCCTGGCGACCAGCGATCGCTCCGCCGCTGGTTTGATACTGCGGCGTTCGCCCTCGCCACCGGGCATTACGGAACTTCCGGCCGCAACGTCCTGACCGCCCCGGGACTGGCCAGCCTCGATTTCTCGCTGTTCAAGAACTTCCGGATCGCCGAAAGCAAGAACCTGCAGTTTCGCTGGGAGATGTACAACGCCACCAACACTCCCTCGTTCAATCCGCCTGGGCTCGGCATCGGAACCGGAACCTTTGGCCAAATTACCAGCGCGGGCTTACCCCGCGAGATGCAGTTCGGACTGCGCTTTGAATTCTAAGCGCACTGGGCAAGGCACGGTGTCTGCGCCGTAGCTCGTTGTGCACGATAAGAAAGTGGGAGGTTGCAACGATGAAGAAATTTCCGTTCGTCAAAGGACTCACCCGCCGCGCCGCGCTCGCTTCTCCACTCGCCTTACCCGCCGTCTCCAAAAAGGTGATTGGCGAGGACGACCCCGAGAACCTCAAGATCGGCCACATCCTCAACTGGAACGTCAGCGACGACTTCCTCCTTTTCTGCAAACAAATCGGCTTGAAATGGGCGCGTCTGATGTATCACGAAACTCCGGACGTCGACCGCCTTCGCGGCATTCAGAAGCGCTTCGAAAGCTACGGAGTACGCATCTACAGCGGATGCCATTACTCCTACCGGTCGCTGAAGGTGCAGTTGGGTCAGCCCGGCCGCGACCAGGACATCGAAACCTTCCAAAAATTTCTCCGATGCATCGGGCAGCTCGGCATCCCCGCCGTCAACTACGACTTTCACCCGGCCAACACTTACACCACTTCCTATATCGAGCATCGGGGATACCGAACACGCCAGTTCAGCGAAAAGGACTTCCGCGAGAAGGTCGAAAAGCAGGCCTTCGAGCGAGAATATTCAGCCGAGGATATCTGGGCAGCCTACACCTATTTCATGAAAGCCGTGCTTCCCGTCGCCGAAGAGGCGAACGTCAAGATGGCCCTACATCCCGACGATCCGCCGCTCGCCAAGATGAACGGCGTGGCCAAGCTCTTTGTCCACTACGACGGCTACAAGCGCGCCGAGGAGATTGCGGGCGCGAGCAAACACTGGGGAATCCGTCTCTGCGTCGGAACCTGGATGGAAGGCGGCACCAACATGGGGAAGGACTCCATCGGCATGATTCGCGATTTCGGACGCCGGGGCAAGCTCTTCGACATCGACTTCCGCAACGTCAGCTCGCCCCTGCCCGTGTTTCACGAAACCTTTCCGGACGAGGGCTACACCGACATGTACCAGTTGATGAAGGCTCTCCGCCAGGTGAAATACTCCCACGGCATCGTTCCCGATCACATCCCTCCGCTCACGGGCGATACGCCGGAGCGCCGGGCCGGTCTTGCTTACTGCATTGCGTACTTCAAGGCTTTGTTGCGGCGCGCCAACGAGGAGGTCGGGTGATCCGGCGTCAGTCCCTACCGCGCCGCCACTGCGAGACTGCTCTCGAGGTCCCTTGACACCGCGAACGGAACGGCTGTGCTTAGCAAAAATTCGATACACAGGCATTAGAACGCTGATTGATCTACGGCAACATCAATGACTGTGATGTGTGTAGCAAGGACAGTGTGAGGGCCTGATTTGGGATGTGAGCCCCGCAGATGTCGAATTTGCAGGTGCTGAGAGCCTTTCTTACAGCCCCTTCGCACGCAGTACCGGCGCCAGCAGGCGGCGCAGGTTCCCACCGAGGATCAACTCTTTCGCCGAGTCGGGGATCCGGGCACCGAGCACTTTTGAGAGTTGCGATGCGAAGCTGCGGCCTCCGACGTCGCTCCCGTAAATTACTCGTTCGGCGCCGAGTTCGCGCACGGCCATCTCGACAAAGCCTGAGGTCGGGTTGGATCCGGCAATTTCGGCGTAAACATTCTTGGTCGCGCGAATGATGCGAATGCCGCGTTCCCATTCGCCGCCCGTATGGACGCAGACGAACTGGACGTTCGGATGGCGCTGCGCAAGCTCGACGACGTCATTGGGCGTGGACTCGCCCTCCAGGTTGCCGCCGGTCTTCAACCAGGTGTGTTGCAGGATGGGCACATTCATCGACGCGGCTCGTTCGACGATCAGATCCATTTCGGGAACATTGCAGCGGCGGTCCGCTTCGAGCTCGCCAACGCAGATCATCGGGCCGTCGCGGACGCAACGGTTGAATTCCTGAACGCTGAATTCAGGGTAGGCGGGGCTTAAGTAGACGGAACCGAACGTGCGATCGGGGAAGCGGCGCATTGCGCGCATCACGCGGTCGTTCTCTTCGCGAAGCTTGTCCATCGTCGGATGAAATTGTTCCGAGTAGCCTTGGGAAAGAAGAAGCCGCTCGATGCCGAGGCGGTCCGCGCACTCGATGAGAACTTCGATGCGCTCTTCGGGGGTGTCGCCGGGGACAGCGCCCATATGGCAGTGCTCATCCCAAACGCGGAA
>DASRHX010000183.1:0-2460 GCA_035650295.1 Bryobacteraceae bacterium
GTGGTTCACACAGTTTCAAGCCGGTAAAATTGGAAGGATCACCACCAACGGCGTCCTGACGGAGGCGTTTGTCGCGCGCAGCTTGCCCTACGGAATCACCACGGGGCCGGATGGTGCGATCTGGTTCACCGAGAAGCGAAGCAATTCCATAGCGCGCTTGACTGTGGATGGGCAACTCTCGCGCTATCATTTGGCGATTTTTTCGGACCCGACAGAGATCATTACGGGGCCTGATGGGGCACTTTGGTTTACGATCTCCCAGCGCGATCGCATAGGGCGCCTGAGTTTCACTACTGCCGGCAATGTGGTATTGAGTGGGAGTTTAAATGACCCGGGTTACCTGGATTCGCATATTGTGCAAATCAATTGGGGCGATGGCAGCCCGGTGCAAATGTTAAATCTCGCGCCGGGAATTGCGAGCTTTCACGTGGCGCACACCTATTCAGGGTCGCTGCCTACGTATTTCATCACGGCCAGTGCGGTCGATGACGACAGCGGGCATTCGTTGGCCTCGACCGTTGTGGTCGTGAACGCGATACGGTTTAACTCCGTGACACGTTCTGGAACGGGCGACGTGCGGCTCAGGGGCGTGGGCGCCAACGGGCGTACCATCACGATCGAATCCTCTACAGATCTTCTGAACTGGTCGAGCGTGGGGACGGTGAATTCCGTCAGCAACGCGTTCGAGTTCATGCATCCAGGGGTTTCTGGAATTAAGCGGTTTTATCGAGGCAAGTTGCCTTAAGCTGTTCCACGGTGGCCGTGCCGGTCGTCCCCAGTTGATGGATTACGACCGAGGCGGCGGCGTTTGCGAGGGTGAGCGCTTCTTCGAGGGTTGCTCCTGCGGCTAACGAAGCAGTGAGATTCGCACTCACAGCATCGCCTGCACCGACGATGTCGATCTCGCCTCGGACGGGCAATGCTGCAACGTGAGCGACTTCGCCATTTGGCGCGGCACCGAGGATTCCCTGTGCCGAAAGTGTGATGAATACGTGCTGGCTGTTTTTGCGAGCCAGGTCCTGGGCGGCTTCTTTCAAAGCGTCGATCGAAAGGTCTTTGCTTGCACCGGTAAGGGCGGAAAACTCCGCGCGGTTCATCTTGAAGATCACAGGCGGAAAGTCGCGCAGGCCGCGGCGGCTGTCGGCCAGAATTAAAGCGCCAGTTGCTTTTCCGATTGCCGACAGCAGCGTTTGCGTCACAACGCCCGTTTCTGGAATGTCCACCTGATCGAGCAGGATTGTGGCGTTCGCATTATTCATGGCTGCGAGCGCGCTTTCGACAATGCGCTTCTGCACACCGGGAGGTGTCGGAGTCCAATTTTTGATATCCAGCCGGCTAAGTTCCTCGGGGGCTTTGCCAAGGTGCATCAAAAGTGGTTTCGTATACGTGAACGTTCGGCGTTCTGGCGTACTGATAAAATGATCCATTATGACACCCCGGCGTGCGGTCAAGGCCCGTTGCAGTTCGAAGCCTTCACCGTCGTCGCCGCAAAAGCCTACGGGACTGATGGCGCCGAGGCCGAGCGCGGCGAGATTGTTCAGGATGGTGCCGGCGCCGCCGGGTTGGCAGCGCACGTTGATGATATTGTGGACCGGCAAACCGGTCTCGATGGAAGCTTCCCGGGGCGCGGGGTCGATCTCGAAGTAGCGATCCAAACAAAAGTCGCCGATCACCGCCATGCGCAGTTTTGGATAGCGCGACACGATGTCCTGAAAGCGGGCAGCGTTCATCAGTTCTTTCGCAACGCGTGATACAAGTGATGCAGAAACGCGACGTTGTCACATTGCAGGTAATGCATCGTGCCGCCCATGCGGGAAAAGCTTTTGCAGAAGCGGAGGTAGTAGGCGGCATTGTCCTTGGGCGGCTCGCCTTTCGTCCAATCCCAATTGCCGCCGTCCTGCAGATCCACTACGAAGATCGAATGATCGTGAACGATTTTGCGGTTGCTCTGCAGCCGCAAGTTGTTGACGCAGCTGATGCTCTTTTCGAAAACCTGCGGGCCCATGATAGCCGACCCAACCGACATCACGACGCCATGGTCCAGTCTTTCTACCGAGGCGCAGAACAGCTTGAAATCGATCTCGGCGGCGCGGCCGAGGACGGCGCCATTGAACATTGGGTGATTGGAAATAATATCGTAGCCAATGCCAGGATGCACGGTAAGCGGCACATCGTGGCGAAAGGCGTGTGCGAGCACACAAGCATTGCGCCAGCGGTGCAGAACCATCATGTGCCCAGCGGGAATTGAATGCTCGCGCATCGCGCGTAGCAAATCCGCCCGCGTTGGCGCAAGCGGATGCGATGGCTCTTTGCGTAACGCGTCCTCCAGTTCTTCAGCCTTCGGGAAAATCGCGCCGTCTTCCTGAATGAAGCGCCCAACTGCGCGCCCGAAGCCCTGGCCGGTGATTCCTCCAATCAGCAACGCCAGATGGATATAGCGCCCGGTCTCGTCCCATGTGC
>DASRHX010000184.1:0-6384 GCA_035650295.1 Bryobacteraceae bacterium
GACTTCGTAGAAGAATCGCGCATCGTTGAACCGGGCGCGCAGGACCCGTTCGTTGCCGCTGCGCACGAAGCCTTCCGGATCGCTATCGGTGTTCATCACTGCGATGAAGTTGGGCGCGAGCGAACCGTCGGCGCGCAACACCGAGAAGTACTTCTGGTGATGACGCATCACCGTGACCAGCACTTCGGCGGGCAGCGCCAGGTAGCTTTCGGCGAACGATCCGAGAATCGGCGTCGGATATTCGGTGATGTAGCAGAGCGTGTGGGCTAATGCGGCGTCTTGCTTTATAGCGAGATCCGTACCCGCCAGCAGGTCAGCAATTCCAGCTTCGATCTTTTGGCGGCGCGCATTAGCTCGGACGACGACGAAGTTCTCTAGTAGCTTCTGCTCGTAGTTCTTGATCGAGACCTTGATTGGCTTCTTTGATTTCGCGAGGCGGCGATGACCCGGCGTCGTGTTGCCCGACTTCACGCCGGTGATTTCAAATTCGACAATCTTTGACCCCAGCAGCGCGACTATCCAGCGAATCGGCCGGATAAAACGCGGAGTGCCCTTGCCGAGCCAATACATGTTCTTGGGCCACGGAATGCCAAGGATCAGTTGGGGAAGCGCCGCGGCAAGAACTTCGCCTGTCGGCTTGCCGGTCAGTTTCCGTTTGAAACAGAAATATTCACCTTTGTCGCTTTTGATCGTTTCGAGTTGATCCGGGGTCACCCCCATCTTGCGCGCGAAGCCCATCGCCGCGCCTTCGCCGGCGGATTTCGGCGGACCGCTTACGGTTTCGACAGAATCCTTTTGGCCCTGCGGGAGCCCCGAGAGTTGCACGACGAGGCGTCGCGGCGTGGCGTCGGTCCATGCGACCGCGCCCTTCAGTTTGTTGTCAGCGAGGAGTTTCGTGAACGCGCCTTTAAGATGATCGAGCGCGGGCTCAATCATCCAATCGGGAATCTCTTCCGATCCAATCTCGAGCAGGAAGTCGAGAGCCATTACGCAGCCACCTCCGGAGAGGTTTGTTGCTGCGTCACCCACAAGTGCGCCGTGCCCACAGCCAATTTGCGCACGCGGGCGATCACGCCGACACGCTCGGTGACACTAATCGCGCCGCGCGCATCGAGCAGGTTGAACAGATTCGAGCATTTCAGCACTTGGTCGTAGGTTGAGAGCACGGGGAAACGGGCGCGCGAGCCTGCGTCGTCTTTATCGATGGCGCGGAATGCATCGATCAACCGCTGGCATTCGCCTTCGTGTGTATCGAATAGCTTCCACAGCGTAGGGATATCGGCCATTTCGAAGTTGTAGACCGAGTTTTGCCGCTCGTCTTCCAGGCGCACGTCCGCATAGGTGAACCCAGGCGCCCACTCGATCTCGTAGACACTCTCCTTGTTCTGTAGGAACGCCGCCAGACGCTCGAGACCGTAGGTCAACTCTGCCGGGCACAGGTCGAGATCGATGCCGCCGCACT
Source organism: Bryobacteraceae bacterium (assembly GCA_035650295.1). Taxonomy (GTDB): domain Bacteria; phylum Acidobacteriota; class Terriglobia; order Bryobacterales; family Bryobacteraceae; genus JAFLBB01. The sequence continues at coordinate 1,463 of DASRHX010000184.1, forward strand.
GCTGGAAGTAGGTGAACTGGGTGATCTCCAGGCCGTCTAGCATCACCTGCCAGCCGATGCCCCATGCGCCGAGCGTGGGCGACTCCCAGTTGTCTTCTTCGAACTTGATGTCGTGCTTGCTGAGATCAATACCTATGGCTTCGAGCGAACCCAGATATTGCTCGATCACGTCGGCGGGCGTGGGTTTGAGAATCACCTGTAACTGCTGGTGCTTGTAAAGCCGGTTCGGATTTTCGCCATAGCGGCCGTCGGCCGGGCGGCGGCTGGGCTGAACATAAGCGACCCGATATGGCTTAGGACCAAGAACGCGCAGAAATGTTTCGGGACACATCGTGCCCGCGCCCACTTCGGAGTCGTACGGTTCCTGAATGATGCAGCCGCGATCGGCCCAATACCGTTTCAGTTTGAGGATGATCTGTTGATAAGAGTCCATGCTGGTTCTTAGTTCAGTTAAGGGGCGGAAGCGAGACCTTCCAATGCCCGTACGCTCAAAAGGCGGCGCTCAATGTGGTCCTCGACAAGCGAGATCAATTGACGGCGAAGACCCCGTGCTGTGTTGGGCGACCATTCGCGCGGCGTCAGTTTGCCCACGGGCGTCGTGAGCATTTCGGAGGCGATGGCATGATCCTCTTCTTCCAGCTCGAGCGCCGGCAGAAAGCCGGAGAGCCGCACGGACCAAAGGGCGAAGTAAGTGGCCGCAGCCACTGCTCCTGCCGAACCGGTCCGGATCATATGTTCCGTCGTCGTAAGAATCAGCCGGAAGAAGCGCTCGTTGGGTTCATGCGCGGGCAGGATGTGGTCGGCCACCTCGGCAATGAAGTCACCTGCAACCGACGTCTCGAAGCTTGCGGCGAGAGGAAACTGCGAACGCACAATCTCGCAGGAATCGAGTGTCATCAGATCGCGGTTCTCGCGGAGGTAGTAGTGCATGTTGACGTAGGAGAGCCGTTCCATGCCGCTCCCGAACCGGTTGGCCGGGCGGCGGGCGCGACGGGCGACGCCACGCAGCTTTCCTTCATCGCGTGTAAAAAAGCTGACGATGAGGTCGGCCTCGCGAAGCGGGTATGTCCGCAGAATGATCGATTCGCTCACCCGGACGGGCATACCGCGGCTCGAATTAACTTTCTAGAGTAACACATGCTAGGGTAGCTCCATGACGCGATGGGCATTGATTTTGCTGATGATTGCGCCGCTTTGTGGGCAGCGCATCGACCGCATGTCCGTGCTGAAGGAATTTGCCGAATTGTTGAGCCTGCCCAACGTCGCGCGCAATAGGGCAGACATGGAGCGAAACGCCGACAAGATCATCGGCATGTATGCACTTCGCGGCGTATCGCTACGCCGGCTGGATGGCGCGGGAGGGCCGCCGGCGCTCTTCGGAGAGATACGAGTTCCGGGCGCCAAGCGCACCATCCTGCTCTATGCGCATTACGACGGGCAGCCAGTCGTCCCCGCGCAGTGGCGCAACGGTGCGCCCTTCGAGCCCGTCCTGCTCGACGAAAAGGGAGCAAAGCTTCCGTGGCCTACCGCCGAGGGTTTGCTCGGCGACGAGTGGCGCCTACAGGCCCGCTCGGCGAGCGACGACAAGGCGCCCATCATCGCGTTTTTGGCCGCTCTCGATTCGGGAGTCAAACCAAAGGCGAATGTGAAATTCATCTTTGATGGCGAAGAAGAGGCCGGCTCCCCGCACTTGCGTGGAATTCTCGAACGCAATAAAGGCCTACTGCGCGCCGATGGCATGATCTTCTGCGACGGACCCGTCCATCAGACCAGGCGGCAATTGATCGCGTTTGGAGCGCGTGGGAATGCGACCGTTGGCCTGACCGTTTACGGGCCGCGCCGCGAGTTGCATAGCGGACACTACGGAAACTTCGCTCCTAACCCGGCCATGATGATGGCGCATCTGCTGGCGTCGATGAAGGACGAAGACGGCCGAGTGCGCATCGCCGGATTTTACGACGATGTAGTGCCGCTGAACGAGGCGGAGAAAAAAGCGCTAGCCGAAGTGCCTCCTGTGGAGGAGGACCTGAAACGCGAGTTCGGCCTCGCAGCCTCCGAGTCGCCCGGCAAGCGCCTCGACGAAGTGCTTGCGCTTCCCGCACTCAACATCCAAGGCTTATTCAGCGGCGGCACGGGCGCCGAGGCGCGAAACGTCGTGCCCGCGATTGCCACGGCTTCCCTCGGCATCCGGCTCGTGAAGGGCATGGTTCCTCGCAAGACGGCCGATCAGGTCGCCGAGCACGTCCGCAAACAGGGCTACTTCGTCGTTCGCGACCGCGAACCCACCGATGCCGAACGCTTGGCCCACCCGCGCATCTGCCAGGTCCGCTCGTCGCGCGATGGCACCCGCGCGGTTCGTGTACCCCTCGACGCGCCGTTTGCCGCCGATGTCGTAATGGCCGTCGAATCCGCACGGGGCAAGGTAGTGAAGTTGCCGACGATGGGCGGTACTCTGCCAATCGATGTCTTCGAAGATGTTCTCGGCGTTCCCGTGATCGTTGTGCCCGTTGCGAACCACGACAACAACCAGCACAGCCACAACGAGAACATCCGCCTGAAGAACCTTTGGGATGGCATCGTAACGTTGGGCGCTCTTTTGGCAATGGAATAAAAGCCTTTGCGTGGAAATCGGGCTGTTGTTGCGATAGACTCTCGCGAAGCGGGAGGGTTCATGCTTCGCGGTCTGATTATTCTTTCAATTGCGCTCACGGGGGCGCTTATCGCCCAATCTCCTTCCGCCAGTGTGGTTGGCCGTGTTACGGATCCCAGTGGCGCGATCATCCCCGGAGTTACCGTCATCGTCACAAACCTGGACACAAATCTGTCCTCGAAGGGCGTATCTACTAACACGGGCGAGTATACGGTTCCCTACTTGAACCCCGGCCGCTATGTATTGGAGGCCAAGTCCGATGGGTTTCGTCTCTACCGCCGGAGTGAGTTTGCCCTTGCCGTCGATCAAGCCATGCGGTTGGATATTCCCCTTGAGGTCGGCGCCACAGCCGAGAGCGTGACGGTTACGGACACCGCTCCTCTGCTCAATACGGAAAACGGGTCGCGCGGAGACGTCACCACAAACGAAGAGATTAGAGAAATGCCCCTTGCGGGCCGCAATTTCAGTGATCTCGCCTATTTGACCGGTGGCGTGATTCCCAAAGGGGAAGACGGCGATGGCGCGTATGCGATCAATGGCGCCCGCGCCGACAACGTCGGCTTCCTTGTGGACGGCATGAACAACACGCAGCGCCGAAACACCGGTTCGATGGTCAATCCTCCGCTCGAAGGCGTGCAGGAGTTTAAGTTGATCACCTCCGGATTTTCGGCCGAATACGGACGCTATGCCGGGGGCATTCTGAGCGTTGTGATGAAGAGTGGCGGCAACCGGTTCCATGGGTCTCTTTATGAGTTCATCCGTAACGATCTGATTGACGCCCGTGGGTTCTTTGAGCTAAAAAAGTCGGTGCTGCGGCGGAACCAGTTCGGCGCAACTCTCTCCGGGCCGGTCCGAATTCCCAAGCTCTACGATGGGCGCGACAAGACGTTCTTCCTGTTCACTTGGGAGTCGCTGCGGTCCACGGCGGGCGCCAATCAAAGGGGAATCGTTCCTCACCCGGAAATGCTCCGTGGCGATTACACCAAGGCCACCGATGCTCTCGGAAAACCGCTCGCGATTCGCGATCCATTGAACAGGAACGCCCCATTCGCGGGAAACCTGATCCCCGCCAACCGGCTCGATCCGGTTGCGTTGAATCTTGCCAGTTTCTTTCCACAACCGAATCTGCCGTTTTCGTCGAACAACTACGTCGCCCGGGCGAACTCGTCGCAGTCATTCAACAATTTCAGCATCAAGGGAGATCATTCGCTAAGTGAGAGGGACCGGCTGACGCTCAGCGTCTTTTGGCGTCCCAATAATTCGCACAGTCCTTTCACGCGTTCACCAATTGCCGCGTTCGGCACGACCACCGCCACCTTCGAACTGCTCAGCGGGATTCGCTATTTGCGCACGGTTTCACCCGCCCTCTTCATGGAGCTCGGAGTGTCGTTTTCGCGCAAGACGAACAACCAGGGATGGCCGGGCAACACGCGCGACTGGGCGGCTGAGGCAGGGTTCACGGGCGGGACCAAGAATCCCGTGGCTCTGGGATTGCCGCAACTCGACGCCACCGGCTATATCACGCTCGGGCACGCCTACGATCTTCCCAAGATTTGGTCCTATAACAACTATCAGTATTCGGCGTCGTTCACCTACATCCGGGGAAAGCATGCTCTCAAGTTCGGCGCCGACTTTCTGCGATATCAGTACTTCTCACGTAACTACGGCGACATGCGCGGCCGCATGACATTTCTTGGACGCTTCACGGGCGAGCCGATGGCCGACCTTGTGATGGGCTATGCGCAAACCAGCCGCCGCCAACTGGATGCCGCGGGTCCCTACCATCTTGTGTCTAACTACTCAGGCTTCATTCAGGACGACTGGAAGGTGTCACCGACACTCACCGTCAACCTCGGCTTGCGATATGAACTCATGAAGCCGCCGCGGGAAAAGTTCGGCGCATGGTCGATGTTCGTGCCGGAATTGGGCAAGGTTGTCGTGGCCGGAACGGGAACGCTCAAGGACTTCGATGCTCGCATCGCCGAAACCGGCCTTCAGCAACATGTAGCGAAAGCCGATCAAGCCGGACTGCCGCGCACACTGGTAAGGCCGGACAACAATAACCTCGGCCCGCGTATTGGTTTTGCCTGGCGGCCCTTTGGCGGCACCAAGTCGGTTCTGCGCGGCGGTTACGGAATCTTCTACGGGACGAGTTCGCTCTATCGGCTCGACGAGTACAGCGACACTTATCCTTTCTCCATCAACGAGAGCTATTCGGCAACGTCGTCAAACCCGCTCCTGCTGACCGTGTCGGATCCGTTCCCAGTGGCCA
>DASRHX010000185.1:0-5038 GCA_035650295.1 Bryobacteraceae bacterium
GCCGCTTGCCAAGGTTTCGGACCGGTATCCAATCTTCAAATACCCGTTTATTCGCGGCCTCGGCACACTGGGCCAGGCAATGAAATTGGGCGTGGAGGCGCTGCAATACTCTGCAAACGCCGCGCTAGCCGAAGAAGAAAAGGCGAAATCGGGCGGCAAAGAATCCAAGCCTATCTCGGGATGGGTGATGGGGCTTAACCTCGCATTTTCACTCCTCTTCTTTCTCTTCCTCTACAAATTCGTTCCGCTCTGGCTCACCACGCAGATGCAGAAGTCCGTACCGCAATTGGGGAATCAGATTCTATTCAACCTGATGGATGGCGCCATCCGACTCGTGATCTTCCTGGCGTTTCTTTACGGCATTTCGCGGTTCAAGGACATCCACCGCGTCTTCATGTTTCATGGCGCCGAGCACCGCGTGGTTTTTAATTTTGAGTCTGGGAAGGCCGTCACTGTGCCGAACGCACAAAGCTTCGTCACTTGGCACCCGCGCTGCGGCACCAGCTTCCTCATCGTCGTCATGCTGATCTCAATGTGCGTTTACGCACTGTTGCCGATTGAGAGCTTCGCCGGCAAGATGGCTTCGCGCATCGTATTGCTTCCGGTGATCGCCGGATTGAGCTACGAAATCATCCGCTTCGCAGCTAAACGCCCGGGAAGCCTGCTTACGCTCATCACCGCGCCCGGTCTGTGGCTGCAACGCATCACGACGCAGACGCCAGGCGACGACCAGACTGAAGTCGCCATTCGTGCGCTGGAAGGCGCTATGGATCTCGAACGCCAACAGGGTGGCAAGCTCGTGATCGCCTAGCAGTTCTCACACCCGCTCTCCTCCGCCCCGTCAATCGATAAACTGAGAACATTTCCATGCAATTCCTGCAGCGACTCGACGAAACTGAATCCCGCTTCGAAGACCTTACCCGGCAGATGGCCGACCCGGAAATCATCAGCAATTCCGAGGTCTACCGGAAGACCGCGAAATCGCGTAACGACATCGCCGAACTGGTTGAGAAATACCGTGAATGGAAGAAGGCCCACGCCGAACTGGAAGGCGCCCGGCTCATGCTAAATGAGGCCGACCTCGAACTACGCGCCATGGCCGCCGAAGACGTTGCGAGTCTCGAGCCGGAACTCCTTCGCTTGGAAGAAGACCTCAAGGTTTTGCTGCTTCCGAAAGACCCCAACGACGACAAGGATGTCATCCTCGAAATTCGCGCCGGTACCGGCGGTGATGAGGCCACTCTCTTTGCCGCCGAGATATTTCGCATGTACATTCGCTACGCTGAAACGCAAGGCTGGAAGGTCGATGTCACGTCCACAAGCGACTCGGGTGTTGGCGGCCTAAAGGAAGCCATCGCTCTCATCAGCGGCCATAAGGTTTACGCCAAGATGAAGTTCGAAGGGGGCGTGCACCGTGTGCAACGGGTACCGTCCACCGAGACGCAGGGGCGCATTCATACATCGACGATCACCGTCGCGGTGATGCCCGAAGCCGACGACGTAGACATCAAGATCGAGCCGAAGGACATTCGCGTCGACACATTTTGTTCGTCGGGCCCTGGCGGGCAGTCGGTGAACACCACCTACTCGGCCGTGCGCATGACGCACATTCCGACGGGCGTGGTGGTCTCTTGCCAGGACGAGAAGTCGCAGATCAAGAATCGTGCCAAGGCGGAAAAGGTTCTTCGCGCGCGGCTCTACGATCTTGAAATGGAGAAGCAGAATGCGCTGCTTGGCGCCGAGCGCCGCGCCATGGTCGGGTCAGGCGACCGGAGCGAAAAGATCCGCACTTACAACTTCAAGGAGAACCGCGTCTCGGACCATCGCATCGGGTTGACCCTCTATCAACTCGACACCATTCTGGAAGGCCGTATCTCGGAGATGATCGACGCCTGCGTCACATACTTCCAAACCGAGCGCTTGAAGCACGAAGGAACGCAGCAATAATAAAGCTATGACGGTGCGCGCCGCCCTCACCGATGCCGTAGAACGGCTGGTGCATGGCGGCGTCGCAGATGCCCGGCTGACCGCGGAGGTGTTACTCGCCGACGCTCTCGGCAAGGATCGCGTTCACCTGTTCGCCTACCCGGAACAGGAGCTGGCCGAGACGGTGGAGCGGCGCTACCGCAGGTCGCTTGGTGAGCGGCTCAGCGGAACGCCAACCCAGTACATTACAGGCCGCCAGGAGTTTTATGGGCATAGCTTCAAGGTGACTCCCGATGTACTCATACCGCGGCCGGAGACTGAGCATCAGGTGGAGACGATCCTACGCCGCCAACCCGAGGCGCGAAACGTCGTGGATATCGGGTGCGGTTCCGGCGCCATCGGAATCAGCATCGCGCTGGAGCGGCCGGGCACGTCTGTAACGCTCACCGATATTTCACTCTCCGCCCTTCACGTGGCGCGAGAGAATGCACTGACGCTCGACGCCCATGTCGCTTTTTTGTGCTGCGACCTTGGAGCGGCCCTGGCGGCTGCCGCATTCGACGTTGTTGTTTCTAATCCACCGTACATTCCCCTGCATGCGCTGGACGGCCTTCCGCGCGAAGTGCGCGATCATGAACCGCATGTCGCATTGGTCGGCGCCGGAGTTGGCGTTGAGATTTACCGCCGGCTCATTGCCGACGCGGAGCGCATCTTGCGTCCCGGCGGCTTGCTCTCGGTTGAGCTCGGATATCAAGACGTCGACGAGGTGTTTCCCATGTTCGGCCGAGCATGGCGATTCGTCGAAGTCTCTGACGATCTCGCCGGTTGGCCGCGAGTGCTCTCCGGCTTCTTCCACCCGCACGGCATTCCGCTATGAAGACCATCTTCCATGTCGATATGGACGCCTTCTTCGTGTCAGTGGAAGAGTTGTACGATCCCTCGCTGAAAGGCAAGGCGGTGGTCGTAGGTGGACCGGCGAATGCGCGCGGAGTTGTGTCCGCGGCGTCGTACGAAGCGCGCAAATTCGGCGTCCACTCGGCGATGCCGCTGCGAACCGCCTATCAGAAATGCCCGCACGCGATCTTTCTGGAAGGCAGCCGCACCCGCTACGTCGAGTACTCGCGCAAAGTGGAGAAGGAGTTGCGTTCCTTCACGCCGCTCGTCGACATGGCTTCGATTGACGAAGCATACCTGGATGTCACGGGCACGAGCAGGCTGCATGGGTCGCCGCTTGCCGCCGGCCACAAACTGCACAAGCGCGTCAAGCAAGCCACGGGGCTGAACTGTTCGATTGGCATCTCCACATCGCGGCTGGTTTCGAAGATCTGTTCCGATCAAGCGAAACCGAACGGTGTGTTCTGGGTGGTTCCCGGAACGGAGGCGAATTTGCTCGCGCCACTCGATGTGCGCAAAATTCCGGGTGTCGGCAAGAAGACGGAAGAGGCACTGCACCAGTGCGGGATCCGCAGAATTGGCGACCTCGCCGCGCTGGACGTCGATTTTCTGGAACGGCGCTTCGGCAAATGGGGGCTTGCGCTCGCGGGTAAGGCGCAAGGCCTCGACGCGGGCGCGTGGTTCGACACTTCGTTCATTGAAGGCGACGACCCTAAGTCCATCAGCCACGAATATACCTTCGACGACGACACGGCCGACCGCACGCGCCTCATTGCTACGCTCGCGCACCTGAGTGAAATGGTCGGGCGGCGCCTTCGCGACCACGGCTTGTTCACCCGAACCGTACAGCTCAAGCTACGCGATGAGGACTTCAACACCATCACACGCGCGCACACGTTAGCGCAGGCATCGCAATTGGATACCGAAATTTTCGCGGAGGCACGAGCGTTGTTTGAGCGGAACTGGAAGGGCGGGCCCGTGCGGCTTCTCGGCGTGCAGGCTTCAAACCTCGAAGAGTCCGAAGGGCAGGCCAATCTACTCGATCAGGGGACTAAGGATCGCTGGCGCTCCGCGCTTTCGGCAGCGGATCGACTCCGCGAGAAGTTCGGCGACGATAGTGTCTCGCTCGCGGCCGGTTTGCAAGGGCGGTTCCGCCGCCGCGTCGATGAAACGTCGACGAAGCGGCTGGAACCGGACAAAAAGCCTAAGCCTAAAAGTTGACGATACTGGCGAAGCCGACTGGGTCCAGCGAAGCGCCGCCCACCAGCGCGCCGTCGATTTCCGGCTGCGCCATCAGGCCCTTCACATTGTCTGGCTTCACACTGCCGCCATAGAGAATCCGCACCTTTTGCGCGGCGTCTTTTCCGTACTTAGCTTCGATGAGCCCTCGCAGGCAACGATGAGCATCGGCGGCCATTTCAGGAGTGGCAACCTTACCTGTGCCAATTGCCCATACGGGTTCATAGGCGATGACGATTCTGGCGAAATCGCCGGCCGCTAGTGGAGTGATGCCATCGTTGAACTGCGTGCGCAGAACGTCCTCGGTCTTACCCGATTCGCGTTCTTCCAAACGCTCACCCACGCAGACCACGGGCAGCAAACCGGCCGCCAACGCTGCCTGCGTGCGCTTCAGCACACTTGCGTCGGTCTCACCGAAGAACTGGCGGCGTTCACTATGTCCGATGATCACGGCGGAACAACCGGCCGCCTTGATCATAGGCGCCGAAACCTCTCCCGTGAAGGCTCCCTCTTTTGTCTCCCAATAACAATTCTGCGCGCCCACGGCGACATTGCTTCCCGCGACCGAGCCTACCGCAGCCGCCAAATCCACAAATGGAGGGCAGATCAACACATCGGCGTGCGTAGACGCCGACACCAGCGGCAGGAATTTTTCGAAAAATTCCGCTGTCTGTGCGGGCGTCTTGAACATTTTCCAATTGCCCGCCATCAGCGGTTTGCGAACACTCATTCGTTCTCCTTAGGTCTTAACTTTTGGGGAAATTCAATCCCAACACGGCGGCGAGACGTCCTGCAATGGACAACATGTCGATCTCCGGAAGCCGTTCCCGCTTCACCCCTGGACCCCACATCGCGTACGTGGCGCGGTAGTCCTTGCGCAACGGCCAGTACCCGTGCGATCCGCTGACTGCGCGCGGCTCGGGCTTGCCGAATTGCACGTGCTCCATCGGTTCGAAGACGAAGTTACCTTTCATCGTGG
>DASRHX010000186.1:0-4243 GCA_035650295.1 Bryobacteraceae bacterium
ACTCGAGCGCGTCGAAATTCTGGGTGTAGGTCGGATCCTGCGCCGGGACTTCGAGCGTCTTCAGGTAATAACTGTCGGCGCGACGGCGAACCTGGACGAAGATTGCATTGCAATGCGAGGCGGCCACGTCTTCCACCAGACGATCCACTTCGGCTGCATTCTTGTAGCCGGCATGGTAGGCATCCACCCAGAAAGCGCGGTATTGTTCGGCTCGTTTCGGTTGGACGGAGGCGGCTAGCAGCAGTACGGGCGCCATGCCCAGCAGGAATCGCATTCACTTTCCTATCGGATGGAATGCCGGGATTCGACAGGGAAACGGATTAAAATCCGTCGATCAAGTGCCCCATTTTGCTGCGTTTGGTGTCCAGATAGCGGCGCGCGTACTCGGCGTCGGAGGCGATGATGGGAATACGTTCCGTCACACTGACGCCGGCGCGTTCCATGGCGTCGATCTTCTCGGGATTGTTCGAAAGGAGACGCACCCGCTCCACTCCAAAGTGCCGCACGATGAGGCCGGGCAGAAGGTATTCGCGCAGGTCGGCGGCAAATCCCAGTTGCTCGTTTGCCTCCACGGTATCGGCGCCCAGGTCCTGCAACTCGTAGGCGCGCACCTTGTTGATCAATCCGATGCCGCGCCCTTCCTTCGGTTCATAAATGATCAACCCGCGGCCCTCTTCGGCGATTCGCGCCAGGGCGATCTCCAATTGCTCGCGGCAATCGCAGCGCAGGCTGTGGAACACATCGCCGGTTAGACACTGCGAGTGGATGCGAACGAGCGGGGGTGGGCCCACCAAGTCGCCCATGGACACGGCAATGGCCTCTTCTTCCGTACCATCGGAAAGGGGCATGCGAAAGGCGAAGAGGCGAAAATGGCCGAACCGCGTGGGAAAGTCGGCCTCGGCGACTTTCACCGGGGCCATGGGTTGATTTGGCACCGAACTTACCATTTTATAATGGACTGGCACCGTAATGGTCGATCAGCACCTCGTCATCCTGCTGGTAAAGCTGGCCATAGCGGCCAGCGTCGCCAGTTTTCTCGTGCGATTTGACGCCTTCAAGCGGCTGCTTTTGCGCGAAGAAAGAACAATCTACCAACGTCTGCAGTTGACGATGGCTCTCGTCGTTGCCTTCGGCGGGTGCGTGGCGACCCGCGCGGTGACCGGCACCTACAAAGCAGCCGACCTAGGCTTCGAGGGAAGTTTTCTGGCCGGTTTAGTGGGCGGCTATGTTCCCGGACTGCTGGGCGGCGTGCTCATCTCCCTCCCCGCGGTGTTCAACGGCGAACTGGTCACCATGCCCCTCTATGCGGTCGTTGGCGTGCTCGCGGGGATGTTACGCGACGCCGCGCCCGAGCTTGAAGAGATATGGCGCGTCTCGCCGTTTCTCGAGATGAACCTCATTCGCGCGATTCTCGATTGGAGTGGAAACAGAAGGCTCATCTTTCATGTCATCCTCATACTTGCGCTGATGTCGCTCGAACCGCTCCGATTCGGCATGAGCCGCCTTCAGGAAGGCGGGGTCTTCGTTCTTTATCCCGATGGGGCCGGGTTCTGGAACTATGTCGCCGTATGGTTTTGCACGATGTTTGCGGTTCTGCTGCCATTGAAGATCTGGGCCAACGCCCGCACCGAACAGCAGGTGGAAATCCAGGCCCGGCTGCTTCAGGAGGCGCGCCTACGCGCCCTCACCAGCCAGATCAACCCGCACTTTCTCTTCAACACCTTGAATTCCATCTCCTCGCTCGTTCGCACCAACCCCGACGGGGCGCGCCAGGTAATCGTCAAGTTGTCCAACATTCTGCGCAAACTGATGAAGAAGACGGAGAATATGACCTCGCTGCGGGAAGAGCTCAATTTCATCGAGGACTACATTTCCATTGAAATGGTGCGCTTCGGCAGCAAGCTGCGCTTCGTCAAGGAGGTGGAGGCCGGAGTACTGGAATTGCCCGTTCCGAGCATGATTTTGCAGCCAATTGTCGAGAACAGCTTGAAACATGGATTGGCCAGCAAAGTCGAGGGTGGAACAATCCGCGTACGGGCCTGGCATAGCGAGGGAAGGCTACATCTACAGGTGGAAGACGATGGCGTCGGCATCCCCGAGGCCCGTCTGAACCGGATCTTCGAACAGGGAATTGGCGTAAGCAATGTAAATGAGAGGTTGCAAGTTCTGTTCGGAGACGAGTACCGTATGTGGATTGACAGTAAGACGGGCGAGGGTACGCGGACGGGGATTGAGTTGCCCTCCAGCGCGCCCGATCTTGCGGCGGTTTCCTAAGGAAGGCCGGTAAAAGAGAATCTAGATGATCAAACCCCTGTTGAAGGAATTTGAAGCGCCAATACTGACGATTACGCGAGACAACCGGCTGCCTCGTACCATTGCCGGGAAGACCAGACGGATCTATGACATCCTGTCTACCGTCTATCCGCTCTCTACCTACTGCTTTCACTCCAAGGCCCACAAGATGGCCCTGGAGGTCTCGGGAATTCGCAACGGAATGCGCGTGCTCGAAGTGGCTACAGGTAGCGGTGAAATGTTCCGCCGCCTCGTGCGCACCAACCGGCACGGCGCTACAGTGGGCGTGGATCTGTCGCCGAACATGGCTTCGAAGACGTTCCGCCAGGTGAGAGCGGAATATCCCGACGCGACGTCTCATTGCCAGGCCGTCGATGCGCGCTACCTGCCGTTCGCGGACGGTGCATACGACGCCGTCGTGTGCTGCTATCTGCTGGAGCTTCTTTCGACGCCGGACATCGCTCTGACCCTCGAGGAAATTCGCCGCGTACTTCGGCCAGGAGGCACTCTGACCCTGGTCAATATCGGCCTAAACGGTCCGATTTTCACGCAGCTTTATCGGATCGCCGGCAGTCTAGCACCGGCGTTCTGGGGCCGTTCCGTGGATGGCCGCGTCGACGACCTGGTGCGCGCCTGCCGCCTGCAAATCTACGACGAACGGCATGTCTGCCAAAGAGGGTATCATTCGCGCGTACTCGCCGCCCGCAAAGGGTAGCCGGGTGCCACGACTGTCGGGCGGGACCGCGATTCTGCTTTGCGCGGCTGTCTTCGGCGCTGGGCCCGTGGCCGTGAGGCCGGTTGATCCCGGCGAGTTGCCCGCTGGATTGCAGGCCACCGCCTCATGGATGGCCGAATTAAATCGTGAAACCGAATCTCGCATCCGCGACGGCGAAGCCGACCATCTCATTTTCTACGCACTGCAATCAAATTCGTTCACCGCTCTGCCGCCGATCGAGCCATCGCTGAGCGCCCGCGTCTGGCACGAAACCGGTCATATTCCAGACGATACGGCGAAACGTCTGGAAGAGTTTCGAGTAGCCCCGCGAAAAGGTTCCCGACACGCCTACTTTGGGCGAATGATGGTGGCGGGTTTCGACCTGAACGCGGAGTATGAGCGGGCGATGCGGTTCCTCTACGAAAAGGAATGGGCCTCGCGCACGCGGGATGGAGCCGACCGCCGTGCCTTCATTGCCGGGTTGTACGAGACCCGCGGGCATTCCACCGATACCAGTCTTGAGGCGAACTATACGGTGCATGTAAGCCTGGAGGCACTACGGAAAAGCATGCCCGGGCTGAAGATTCGCCGCGCGCTGCTTGTCGGCCCGGGGCTCGATTGGGCGCCTCGTGTGGCCTTGCGAAATGACGTCCCGCCGCAGAGCTACCAACCGTATGTACTCGCCGATTCTCTACTCCGGCTCGGCCTTTCCGACAGGACCACGCTACGCATTGACGCCGCCGATATCAACCAGCGCGTGCTCGATCATCTGGCGGCCTTTCCCACTTCGGCGCGCCGGCTGTGGCTGCGTTACGCACCGGGTGATGAGCCCTGGAACAACTTCTTCGACGGGCTCGGGAAGGCGATTGGCACACGCGGACACGAGGATGGCGGAATGACGCTGGACGTGCTCCGCGCGGCAAGCAGGCTCGTTCATCCGCTTCGCCTGAATGTACTCACCGAACGCGTAACGCCAGCCGCCCAGTACGACCTTGTGGTCGCCACCAACGTGCTGCTCTATTTCGAGGAGCGCGAATTGGGGCTGGCACTGGCCAATCTGGCGAATGCGCTGGCTCCTGGAGGCTATCTGCTGCACAACGACGTTCGCGCGGAGGTGGATGCGCTCTCACGCGCCTCAGGCTTACCTATCGTGCAGGCGCGCATGGTGCGGCTCGATGCGAAACGCGAGATCTACGATGCGGCCGTGCTGCACCAACGAGCGAACCGGTCTCGCTA
>DASRHX010000187.1:0-3916 GCA_035650295.1 Bryobacteraceae bacterium
ACTTCCTCACGCGAATCGCCTACCGAGATCACACCAGGAAGATCGGGGACACAGGCGCCCCAGGACGTTGGTCCTTTTTCGTAAATGACCGTGTAAGTCACGCAGGTCGCCCCCCTAAATCTGCACCCGGTCCATCGCCAAAAACTCCTGGATATGCGGATGGTCGCACTTCTCTAACTGATGCACCGGTCCAAAGTAGATCACGCGGCCCTCGTGCAGGAAAATCACCTTGTCGGCCACCTTCCACATCAGGTCCAGGTCGTGCGTCACCACCACGCTCGTTAGCCGTAGTTGCCGCTTCAGACGCAGCATCAGGTTCCCCAGGTGGTCGCCCATGATCGGATCGACCATCGTCGTCGGCTCGTCGTAGAGCACGCACTCGGGCTGCGCCGCCAGCGCACGCGCGATTGCCACCGCACGTTTGTAACCTGTCGACAAATCGCTCGGCGCCGCGTCGTAGTATTCCAACAGGTCCACCATTTTCAGCAGGCCGCTCACAATCTCCTCGCGGTTTTCGGAGTCGTAATCCTCGCGCAACTCGAGCGAAAACAGGATATTCTCGGCTACCGTCAGCGAATCGAATAGCGCCCCGTTCTGGAACACCATCGTCACCTTTTTGCGGATCCGCCGCAGCTCGCTTTCGGCAGCGTGCGTGATGTCGGTGTGCGCCACGATCACCCGCCCCGCATCCGCCTTCAAAAACCCCATGATGTGGGCGAGCGAAACCGACTTCCCCACGCCCGACCGCCCCAGGATCGCTACCGTCTCGCCCGCGTCAATATGAAAACTTACGTCGTCCAAAACGGGCCGATCGAACGTCTTATAGACGTTGCGGAATTCGATGTAATGAGGGAACAGCTCACCCGCGGACATGCAGTGCCTCCCAATCCTCCGGCCGGTTGACGTTCACAAAATGATGCGGACGATCCAGAACCACCTCCCGTGCCGGCAGCAGCGCAATCGCATCCAGCAGTTTGAAATGTCCTGTTTCCAACTGTTTGCGAACGACATCCAACCCCAGCGGATGGTACAAGGCGCACAGGGGCTCGGCTCGCCCATTGCCGGAAACGGGCAGCACCACCTGCGCCTCGCCCGCCCGCTCGGCCTCGGCCAGCAGCATCGCGAAGGCCTCATCTTCCAGGAGCGGCATGTCGCAGGCGACCACCAACGCCCATTTGATGCCCTCACGGGCCCGGCAATCGGCAAGCGCCGCCTCAATCCCCGCCAGCGGTCCACAACCCTGCCACGTGTCCTCGATCAGGGGAATACCGAGCGAGGCGTAACGCTCCCTTGGTCCTATGACAGTCGCCGCGCCGCAAACGCGCGCGAGCAATTGATAGGTGCGGCTGAGAATCGTCGCACCATCCAGTTCCAGCATTGCCTTGTCCCGCCCCATGCGCGAACTGAGGCCGCCCGCCAGCACGTAACCGTGAACGAAGCCACGGGCTGTTCCGCTCATGCGGCTATAGTAGCATCCGCCCCGGCGAAGGCAATCCCCCACAAAGGACCTGCTTGTGTTAGATAGATTTACGAGTATAATCGGAGAAAACGGTTTGATGAGAATTGCTATTCCAATGCTAGCGTTGGCGGTTAGCTACGGCGCACTGTTCGCAGCATCTCCTGCCCCTAGGCGATCTCTGTCTCTCACACCGTCTCCCGCGCCCGCTGTTTCCACTACCGTGCGCGCCGCCCGCAACGGCCGCCTTGTACGTTCTGTCGTCGTTCCGGCCAACGTCGTCAAGCCGCGTCTCGTCACGCCGGTCGATCCGGCCGCTGCCGAGCCGGGCGCCATCACCACGGTCGCCGAGCTGGATGCGTTGATCGAGGAAACCGCCTCCCGCGAAGGCGTCGATCCGCTTCTGGTCCACGCTGTCATCCACACCGAGAGCGCCTATAATCCCTACGCCATTTCCTACAAAGGGGCCGAGGGTCTGATGCAGCTCATACCGGGCACCGCTCGACTCATGGGCGTGCGAAACAGCTTCGATATCCGTCAGAACGTCGAGGGCGGCGTGAAGTATCTCAAACAGATGCTCGATCGCTTCGACGACCTGCGTTTCGCCATTGCCGCCTACAATGCCGGGCCCGAGGCCGTAGCCCGCTACAGAGGCATTCCACCTTATGCCGAAACCATCGGCTATGTGTATCGCGTCGGAAAACGATATGGAGATTTGAGGCGGCAACACCCGCCCAAGCCCGCCACCGTAGCGGAAACCCAGACACAGCCCCAACCCGAATTTCGTCCCGTCGAATCCTATCTCGACGATCAGGGCCGGCTGAATTTGCGAACGAGGTGATCTGACGAAGTGAAACGCGTGACGCGTTCCCGGGCGCTTCTGTCGCTCGCCTTCCTGGCCTGTCTTGGCCTCACTGGCGGACCCGCATCGGCCGCCGCGAGCAATACACTGCGGGAGATTCGCACCTGGTCGCTCGGCGACGTCACTCGCATCGCCGTGGAAATCGACGGGGATTTGGAATTTCAGTATGACCGCCTCGCCGATCCCCCGCGGCTTTTCTTCGATATTCAGGACGCCACGGTCGGTAAGCTGCGCGGCGGCGCGTCCACCATCACTGTCGGCGATCCTTTGGTCCGCCAGGTGCGGGTGGGCATCCTTCAGCGAGGCGTCGCCCGCGTCGTGGTCGATCTGTTCGAGATGGGCGACTTTAGCGTCTCCCAACTGACCAATCCCTCGCGGCTGGTAATTGAGGTACGCCGCGGTGTGGGTGCGCCGCTCACGGCTCCGCCGGTCGCTCCGCTGCCGTCTGTGCCGGCGCAGCAGCTAGCGCCTCCACCCTCGATCTCAGCCAGTATTCTCCAATCGAAGCCTTCCAAACCCGAACTCGCCCGGCAAGCAAGCTCCCGCTACCGCCGTTGGATCGAGCCTCCAGTAGCCAAACGTCCCGCCGCCCCGCCAGTGTGGATGATCGCGCAGCAGCCGCGCCTCACACAGCGCGTGCCGCTCAGCCGCATACACGAACCTCCAACTTGGGAGCTGAGCGTTCCCGATCGTCCGGTGAAGACGCTCGCTAAAACTGTTCGGCCGCCGGCGCCTGCCACACTCGCCAAACTTGCCCCTGAACCGGTCGAACCGTTGCTCGATGCTCGTCCTGCCCAGCAAACCCGTCTTGGCGACCGCTCGCTCACCCGTGCCCTCGGCCTAAAGCTCCGCCGCGTTGTGCTCGACGCCGGTCACGGCGGCCACGACACGGGCACGATCTCCAGAGGCGGCCTTCGAGAGAAGGATCTCGTTCTCGATGTCTCGCGCCGGCTTGGAGCGCTCATCGAAGAGCGCCTGGGCAGCGAAGTCATCTTCACGCGCGACGACGACACCTTCGTCCAACTGGAGGACCGCACCGCCTTCGCCAATCGCCAGAAGGCCGACCTGTTCCTCTCCATCCACGCCAACTCCTCGGCCTCGCGCAGCGCCGCGGGTATGGAGACGTTCTATTTGAACTTCACGACCTCCAAGGACGACCTCGACTTGGCCGCACGTGAGAACGCAAGCTCCGCGAAATCCATCCACGATCTCTCCGACCTTGTACGCAGAATCACTCTACAGGACAAGGTCGAGGAATCGCGCGAGTTCGCCGGACGTGTGCAATCGGCCGGTTTCGAATTGACGCGAAGGACCCACGGTTCCGTGCGGAACCGCGGCGTCAAGAAGGCTCCGTTCGTGGTCCTGATCGGCGCGCGCATGCCGAGCATCCTCGTTGAAATCGGCTTCCTCACCAACTCCAAAGAGGAATCGCTCATGCGCAAGGCCGAACACCGCGACAAGATCGCCGAGGCTCTGTTCAAAGGGGTCGCCCGCTACGCCGACAGCTTGTCCCATTTCCGCGTGGCGCAAACCAACGCCACCCGCGTGACCTCGGACTCGCGTTAGACCGGGCTATCGAGCCGCCTTTCGCGCTCTTA
>DASRHX010000188.1:0-2585 GCA_035650295.1 Bryobacteraceae bacterium
TCATGCCCACCAACAATCAACTTCTCGCGCCCGGGCGCGATCTGTCATCCGCCGAAACTCGATCGCTTCTCGAGAAATGGGGCCGGCTGCATGCTATACGGAGCGCGCTTAGTTTTCTCGCCTCTATCGTGTATCTGCTATCGCTCATCGGACCCTAGCGAGCGCCGTCACGGGCGACGCTAAGAAAAAACAGACCACAAACGCCGGCCGCTTTATGGATTACGTTTCTCGGTGCGCATCACGGGTCGCGTTGAGGTGGGCGACGACTAGTCGGATTTGTTCATAGGGCACCTTGCCACCAAAACGTTCGAAGACAGGCCGTAGGTATTCGGTGCCCGACTTCTTCACAGCGTCGGCAATCGATCGATATGTCTTTTGGTCAATCCACGCATCCAATCGCTCCGGGCGGCGCGTCTGGATAAACTCTGCGAGATAGCCCCACGTCGTGCCGAGGGCGCTGCCCGTTGACGCCGTGACCTGTTCCACGCTGGCGCCCTTGGCGAACAGCTCAAAGGGCGTCTCTTTTGCATCGTTGGGCTTACGGACGCGTTCCCGGCGCGGACGGCTGCCGATGGCCGCGTCCAGCGGCAGATCCTTGTCACGACAATAGGACCCGATGAATTCAAGAAAACTCGTTCCAAGGTCGGCGACCTTGCGTTCCCCGACGCCGCGAATACCGAGCAGGGCAGCTTTGGATCCCGGCCGGACTCTTGCCATTTCGCGCAAAGTGGCGTCGCTGAACAGGACGTATGCAGGCACGTCTCGCTCCTGGGCGATTTGCCGCCGCAAAGTCCGAAGGTGATCGAACAATCCGTGGTCAACGCCCTCCCAAGACTGTTCGTCGAAGCGGGTCTTGCTGACCTCTGCCTTTGGCTGCAGCAATCGCACGGTGCGTTTGCCACGCAGTACATCTCGCGACGCGTCGTTGAGTCGAAGAACCGGGCGTTCTTCAGCCGTGCGTTCAAGCAGGCCGTCATCCAAGAGTTGGTAAAGCATATTGATCAGTGTCCTGCGGTTCGTGCCCTTCATCAAACCGTAGGTACTAAGCTCCTCGTGGCGCCAGCGGCGAACGCGCTCGGTGTTGGCGCCCAACAGCACGTCCACAATATGCTCGGCGCCAAAGCGCTCGCCCGCCCGCGCCACGCAGGAGAGGATCTTCTGCGCGGTGAGGGTCGCATCCGCGAGCCCTTCAACTTCGTTGAGACAGAGATCACAAGCCTCGCAGTTTGGTTTGGAGTATTCCTGCCCGAAGTATTCGGACAGCCGACGGTGCCGGCAATGAACCGCGGTGCAAAAGCGGCGCATATGTTCGAGCAGCTCGCGGGCCGCGGCGATCACCTCGACGCGGGCGCTGGCGTCGGCGGCGCTTTTTTCGATCAACGATTCCCAACGGAGGACGTCGGCTGCGGAGTACAGCAGCACGCACTCGGCCTCTAGCCCATCACGCCCGGCGCGGCCAGTTTCCTGCTGGTAGTGCTCGATGGATTTGGGCATTGCGGCATGGATAACGCAGCGCACGTCGCTGCGGTCGATGCCCATGCCGAAGGCTACCGTCGCCGCCACCACATCGATTTCCTCGGACGCAAATGCATCTTGGGTCCGGCGCCGTTCGTCTGCCTCCAGGCCGGCGTGATAGAAGGCGGCGCGCAGTCTGTTCGCCTGCAACGCCTCCGCCATGGCTTCGGTGTCCTTGCGGCTGATGCAATAGACGATGGCGGCCGCGCCGGGATGACGCCTCAGCGCTTGCAACACCTGCATCTGCGCATCGACGCGAGGAACGATGCGATACGTCAAGTTGGGACGGTCGAACGTGCCAACGAGCACGGCCGGATTCTGCAGACGCAATTGCCCGGCGATGTCTACACGCACGCGCGCAGTGGCTGTCGCCGTGTAAGCGTGCACGCTGGCCTGCGGGAAGCGGGTCTTGAGCTCGGCGAGCTGGCGATATTCCGGCCGGAAGTCGTGACCCCAGTGGCTGATGCAATGGGCTTCATCGATGGCAAATGCGCGGACCTGCAACCGTTCGATGAGCTGCAGGAAGCGTGGAGTCAGTAGGCGCTCCGGCGCGACGAATACCAAGCGATAGCGGCCGGCCGCGATCTGCGCCTCGGTCTCACGGACGGTATCGAGAGGCATACCGCTATAAAGGGCTCCTGCCGGATAACCAGATTCACGCAAACCATCGACCTGATCTTTCATCAAAGAGATGAGCGGCGAGACAACGATGTCGGTGCGCCGCGCCAACTCCGCAGGGACCTGATAGCAAAGCGACTTACCGCCTCCGGTGGGCATGACGACGAGCGAGTCGCGCCGCTCGAGGCCCGCGCGAATCGCTTGCTCTTGGAGCGGGCGGAGCTCCGAGAATCCCCAGTAGCGATGCACCGTGGCGAGGATGTCGGTTTTCGACCAGCTTGTCGATGGGCTCATGTTGTTCTTGCCGCAATACAAATCAATGCATCAGACGCTTAAGTGAGTCAATGAGTAAATAGCAGGCTGTTGAAAAAGACTCAGCGGCGAGGCGCGCGCGAGCAATGGGTTGTTGGAGTATGGGAGTATTGGAGTGCTGGGTTTTCAATGCATCCATC
>DASRHX010000189.1:0-5969 GCA_035650295.1 Bryobacteraceae bacterium
AGACATAGGAAGCGCCGACCGCATCCTCGCTCGGAGCGACATCCTTCGGAAAGTTGCGGCCCGTGGCAGGCCACAACCAGGGAGCGCGCCCGGTCCAAGTATCCGACCTGCCGCCGCTCCAAATGATCTCGCGCCAGCCGCCGGCAAAACGAATTTCAACGCTGGAGATCTCGGCTCCACGTTCCGGCGTGATCACCACGCGCATCGCATCGTTGTCAATCAGGAGTAGCGTTTCATGTCCGCCGGCAACAACGTGGGAGACGCTGTACCGCTGCGCCGCCGCGGGCAGCGCCAGCATCGCGAAGAAAAAAATCGTTCGCATCAGAACAACGTACTCTGGCCGTTTCCGGACGGCCGACGGTCCACCCCAAAATACTCGAATCCGCGCGGCGTTGCTACACGGCCTCGGGGCGTCCTATCGAGAAAGCCGAGTTGGATGAGGTAAGGTTCGTAGACCTCTTCGATGGTGTCCGGCTGTTCGTCGATGGAGGCGGCAATCGTGTTCAATCCCACCGGCCCGCCGCTGTACTTCACCAGCACGGTCATCATGATCTTCTTGTCCGTTTCATCAAGCCCGAGCGGGTCGACTTCCAACAGGTCGAGCGCCCGCCGAGCAGTCGCTAGATCAACGTGCCCGCTCGCGCGCACCTGGGCAAAGTCGCGAACGCGGCGCAGGAGTCGATTGGCGATGCGCGGGGTGCCGCGGCTGCGGCGCGCGATTTCCACCGCTCCGTCGCGCTCCATCGACACGTTCAGCAGCTTCGATGAACGCAGGACGATATTCGTCATCTCGTCGACATCGTAATGATTCAGCCGCAACACGAGACCGAAGCGTCCACGCAGCGGCGCGCTCACCAGTCCCTGGCGCGTTGTTGCACCGACAGCGGTGAAGCGTGGGATTTGCAGCGAGTGCGTGCGCGCTCCGGGACCAGCGCCGATCACGAGGTCGACGCGAAAATCCTCGAGCGCGGAGTAGAGGATCTCTTCGACGTCGGGGAACATGCGATGTATTTCGTCAATGAAGAAGACCTGGCGTTCGCGCACGTTGGTGAGGATACCGGTGAGATCGATTTTCTTTTGCAGAATCGGTCCCGCCGTAAAATCGATGCCGACGCCCAGCTCAGCAGCGACGATGTTGGCAAGGGTGGTTTTACCCAATCCCGGAGGGCCGTGCAGCAGCACGTGGTCGAGCGCTTCGCCGCGCTCGCGGGCGGCCTGAATCGCAATCGAGAGAATCTCCTTGACCTTAGTCTGGCCCGTGAAATCATCCAGGGTCGGAGGCCGCAAGCTCTGCTCGAATTGGCGCTCGCCTTCCAGTGCCGTCGTGGAAACAATGCCCCGTTCCTGCATGAAGTATCAGGATAGCGCGCGATTCTAGCGTGAATACTCAAGCGATTTGCGAAACAGCGCCTCGAAGCCCGCCTCCGTCACCGCCGATTTAGCTTTCTTCAGTGCGGCTTCCGCGGCGGGACGTTGCAGGCCGAGGTTCACCAGAGCGGAGATGACGTCGCTCTCCAGCGGATCGAGGCTCGCGGGTGCGACTCCCGGAGTTGAAGCGTGCACACTCACCGCGTCCATCTTGTCGCGCAGTTCGAGCACCATTCGTTCAGCGGTCTTTTTGCCGACGCCGGGAATGCGCACCAGTTGATCGACGGCGCCACCACGAATGGCAGAGATGAGAGACTCGGCGGCCAATCCACTGAGCGCGGTCACGGCCAGTTTGGGCCCGATGCCGGATACGTTGATGAGCTTTTCAAACAGCGCCTTTTCCTGGGCGCTGATGAAGCCGAACAGCGCAATGGTGTCCTCGCGCACATGAGTATGAATGCGCAGTTCCACCTTTGCGCCGACGTCGGGCAGAGAGGAAAACGTGGA
This sequence comes from Bryobacteraceae bacterium, assembly GCA_035650295.1. Classification (GTDB taxonomy): domain Bacteria; phylum Acidobacteriota; class Terriglobia; order Bryobacterales; family Bryobacteraceae; genus JAFLBB01. The sequence continues at coordinate 1,876 of DASRHX010000189.1, forward strand.
CACGGGAATTGTCACGTCATAGCCAACGCCACCCGCGTCAACGATGGCCTGGTTAGGGTGTTTTTCAACGAGAATTCCGCGAAGTAGCGCGATCATGAAACACTTGATTGTACATGGCACGCAGGCGCTTCTTCGTCGACGAGTTTCATAATCGCCGCGCCGAGGTATCAGGCGACGACGCGCATCATCTGACGCGCGTGCTGCGCGTGGAACGCGGCCAGCAATATGAAGTCTGTGACAACAACGCGGCTTGGCTGGCGACGGTTGTGGAAGCTCACAAGGCGCGTGTGGTGTTCGAACTGAACGAACCCATCGCCGCCAAGCAGGCCTTCACTCCCTTGACGCTGTATGTAGCGCTCTTCAAGTTCGACCATCTGGAGTGGATCGTCGAAAAAGGCACGGAGCTGGGCGTGGAGAGCTTCCGCTTCGTGATCGCCGAGCGCAGCGAGAAGGGACTGGAACGGGCGGCCGAAAAACGTATTGAGCGCTGGCGCAAAATTGCGCTCGAATCTTCGCAACAGTCGCGGCGGGACCGTCTGCCTCTCTTATACGAGCCAGTACGTTTGCGCGATGCGGCCAAACAAGCGGGTGGTGTGAAGCTGCTGCTGGACGAAGAGTGCGGCACGCCGCTGCTCAACTTGCTTGGCGCACAGCGCCGGGCAGAGTCCGGAGTCAGTTTGCTCACCGGCCCCGAGGGCGGTTGGGTGGATCACGAGCGCGAATCGCTTCGGCAGTCAGGTTGGGCCGCCGTCACGCTCGGGCCAAGCATTCTGCGGGCGGAGACCGCGGCGATCGCCGCCATAGCCGTCGTTCAGTCGTCGTTTCTCACTTCGAAGGTCATCGACGCCCAATAGCTGATCCAATCCGCCTCAGGATCGTTTTGCGCTCGCTCCATCGCCACAGCGTGAATGCGCCAGCGGCCGGCGCTGTCCAAAGTGACCGCGGTTCGGCCTTGCTCGTCGGTGCGTCCCACTACATCCACGCCTTTGCCTCCATCGGGTAACGCCCAGGCGCGCTCCACACGAATACCCGCGGCAGGCTTGCCGTGCCACAGCAGGCGAATCGGCAGCCGTGCGCCCGGTTTTAACGCCGCGGGATCGGCTTCCGGCACGATCTCGATATCGAGGCCGAGCGTCTTGCGCCATACGTCGCCGGCGCCGGCGTCGAGGTACGTCTTCGCATACTTGGAGTAGCGCTCACGGCTCGGCTTTTGCGCCTCGCCGTTCTTCGTGCGCCAATCTATGACCCACTCCAGCCCTTCATCACGCAAGTACTGATCGAACTTGGCAGGTTCAAGCGAGAGAGCGCGCGGCATGGTGTGCAGCGAGATCCAATAAGCTCCAGCCCGCGGCAGGCGCACCGCCGAGTGCGTCGCCTTCCCCCACTTCTTGAAATCGTCAATCGAGCTTCGAGTATCGCCCCCGGTGAGCATCGCATCGACGAAGCGCGCGGGATCTGCGGCGTCCTCGCTTTCCGGAAACGCGTCGCCGTTATGGACGCTGAACACTACCTCATCGCCCGCCACAGCGTGAAACTTCGCCGGCAATAGGTATAACGAGTGCGCCAGCAGCGGAGCTGCGCAGACAGCTGCAGCCAACCATTTGAATCGCATCACTGCTTTTCCTCCGGTACAAGCTTGTGTGCCTCTTCGGTCAGTCGCGAGGCGCTGTCCAGGCGGCCTGCCTTGCGCTGAATACTCGCCCCGTGCAGCAGAATCTCCGCCTTCTCACGCGGTGTCTGCACGCGGCCAATTGCGTCGTTCAGCAGCGCGATCGCACCATCCCATTGTCCGATAGCCTCCCTCACGTCCGCCGCTCGTAGCAGGCTGAGAGGATGTTCGGTGCGGATATCAAGCATCCATTGCGCTTGCTTCTCCGCCTGGTCAATCTTGCCCATCTTGAGATAAGCCCGCACGAGCAGCGAGTAGGTTTCCAGATCGTCGGGCATGCGGCGATTCGCACGCTGCGCCAGCGCCAACGCCTTTTCGAAATCTCCCTTCGACAGTGCGTTTTCCGCATCGCGTTTCAAGTCGAGGAAGTCCGATTGAGAAGGGCGCAGGGACTCCCGTACCTGCGCCCACGCCTGCATGCCCGGCCCGGCGGCCAGCAGCCAAGTCATCGCCACCAACACCAACCGATACCGGTTTTGCATGGCTTGCCCCTTCTACTGCACCGGCCCGCCGCCCGGTTCGCCTGGATCGAGGTGACGCCGGTCGCGGCCATCCGGCGCGTTCGCCAGATACGGAAACTCCGCCCGGTATGCAGCATCGTTCACGTTCACCCCGTCTCCTAGCTTGTTGTTGGGAAATTTGTTGAACCCTTGGACCAGCACGCCGCCAACTACCACGCGCAGGGCGATGTCGACGACGTCGTCGCCCAGGCGGCGGCCGTTTGGAAAGCCCGCCGCGTCGCCCGCGATGAGTCCCAGTCTGTTCATGCTTGCGGGTGGCGTCGCAGGTACACCAGTGTTCAAGCGCAACAAATCCGCCACGGGGCCGGGCGGCGTACCCGGCGCGGCGATGGGCGCGGCATAGGTCACCAGCGGAAGTAAATCGGTGCGCGGTGTCTTGGGAATGCTCACTACGCCGCCGGTCAGCGCATTCACCACGCGAGCGATCAACGGATCAAGCGCAAAGCTGGAGAACTGCGAGTCGTTCCTCGGACGATCCATGCTGAAACGGTCCTTTGATCCCGTACCGATGATCAGTTCGTTGAACAGCGGGTTGCCCATGCGCTGCACTTGACGCATCGCGCCTTCGTGCATAATGCCATCCGCGCCGAGACGAACCGTGACGCGGGGGCGCGACGTAGTTCCCCACGTGCCGATAGTAGCTTCCGGAGACGTCGCGGGCTCAACACGTCCGGTGGACGTGAGCATTTCGATGGGAAGCTCGATGGCAATGGCATTCACGGCGTAGCCGGAAACCGTATCGGAGGCATAGTTCTGCTTGCCGGCGTCTTCTGCGTCGGTAAGAACGGCGGGGACTCCGGAGCCGAGTGTTCGGAAATTCGCGGTGTCGAACGTTGCGCCGAGATCGATCCAGAACGGATCGTCGACGGTGCCTGCAAATACGCTGATGCCGTTGCTCAGCTTGTAGGTTCCCGCGGTGAACAGCGAACCGTAGTCCATGGTGCGCGTGCCGACGTTGGCGGGCACCGCATAAAAGGGCTTTCCGTCGGGCGAAGCGATGGGTGTGGCGCGGCGATCCTTAAGCATCGTCACGCGGTAACTTTGCCGCAAGCCTAATCCGGCATCTTCGAAGGCCGTGATTCGTTTAGGGACGATCGGCGTGCCGGGCGGGACCGGCGCCGGTGAATTCTGCGGAGCGACCGCGCCAGTTCCTATTCCGGCATATGACTGCCACAACCCCGGCAGGCGCTGTTCGGTATTGAACTGGAACTGGAAGACCACGTCCTCGTCGCCGTCGTGGTTGTTGTCGATCTTGATCTCATAGAGTATGGACGAATCGAACGGAAAGTACGTTGGCCCGTTCGCCGGCTCGAGAAGAGGATCGACGCAGAGAATGAGGGTGACCTTCTGTGGCGTCTGACCGGCGGCCTGGTCGGCGCCGTAGCTCACGAAGGCATAGAAGTCCGTGATGTCGGCCTTGTGATCGAGAGCGGTGACCGGCGCTTCGCGATGGTTCGCGGCCGGGAGGGAAGCAGGCATCGCCATCAGCAAGGCGAGCCCGGATGCGAGCATGGACTGCACATTTCTCATATTGAGTGTGTGTTCCTTTCACACACTCTTACGCCACGATTTCAGCTTCAGATCTCACGCACGAAGGAAAATTTCGAAGGAAGCGATCAGCCCACAAATTCGGTTTCACGAGAACCGATGATCAGCAGAACGTTTCCATTCTTCGAGCTAATCTGTGGATCGATGGAATCTGCTTCTGCCCAAGTGAAATCACCCGGACCATATTCATGATCGTCGTGCCAAAGATCGCCTTCGATCACCAGGCACTGCTCCGGCTTGTTGTGGCGATGTGCCGGGTAACTAGCTCCCGGTTCCATTTTGACAAGCGTGGAGACCAACCCCGCGGCCCGGTCATAGAAGAGCACCTTGTAAGAAACGCCTTTGAAACCGGACTC
>DASRHX010000190.1:0-3560 GCA_035650295.1 Bryobacteraceae bacterium
GGTGTTAAAGGCGGCGATCGAGAAAGGCCGCGAGTTGTTCGGCGAGGAATGGGGCATCGCCTACAACAGTTGGCGTGTGCGGACGCAGTGCCATGCTCATGTGCATATTGGCCAATTGCTGAAGGGTCTGGCACCAGGCAAGTACGTGGATGTGGCGCGGGTCGAGGAGATCCCGCTGCCCATGGACGATGGCGGGTTCTGGGTGCATGCCGTGGGCGCGAAGCTGCGCGTGCATTACGGTGAAGACATTACCGAGACAACGCTGCTGCGTTAGCGCGGCGCGCGGAGAGAATTAGAAGGAGAGAGGATGAGCCTCGTAGATATTTCATTGCCACCCACTGCGGAGAAAGCGGCGATTCATTTGCACGCCTCCGATAACGTGGCCATTGCGCGCGTGCCGCTGCCGGAAAGCCAGGTGGTGAAGGCGGGCGGCATTGAGGTCGTATGCAAGACCGCGGTGCCGATGGGTCACAAGGTGTGTCTGAAGCCGATTGGCGCGGGCGAGATGATCATTCGCTACGGCCAGGCAATCGGCCGGGCGCGAACGGCGATTCAACCGGGCGAGCACGTGCACGTGCACAACGTGGCGTTCGAAGAGCTGCACTTCAACTACGAATTTCCGACGGGCGAGCTGCCGCTGCACAAGCCGCCCGAAATGCCGCGGACGTTTCGAGGCTACAAGCGGGAAGACGGGCGCGTAGGGACGCGGAATTATATTGCCGTAGTGGCGGCGTCGAATTGCGCGGCCCATACCGCGGAGTTGATCGCGCACAGCTATTCCAAGGAGAAGCTTCCTGAGAATGTGGATGGCGTGGTGGCGTTTCCGCACGGAGAAGGCTGCGGGCATTCGATCGGGCCCGACACGGAGCAGTTGCAACGGACTTTGTTAGGCGTGCTGGACCATCCGAATGTAAGTTCGGCGATTATTTTGGGCTTAGGTTGCGAAGTGAATCAAATTACTCACTACTTAGGACCGAACGCGCCGAGGACGCCGGAACACCTGGTGGGCATGACCCTGCAGGATTCGGGGGGCACGACGGGAGCCATTCAGGCGGCGCGCAAGGCGATTGGGAACTTCATCGAGATGGCCGCCGCCGAAAAGCGTGTAGAAGTAGAGGCATCGCATGTGACGTTGGGCCTGAATTGCGGCGGATCCGATTCGTTTTCGGGCATTACGGCCAACCCGGCGTTGGGTTTTTGTTGCGACCTACTTGCAGCGCAAGCGGCCGCCGCGGTGCTGGCGGAGACGACGGAATGTTTCGGAGCCGAGCATTTATTGGTGAAGCGGGCGCGCAACCGCGCCGTGGCCGAGCGAATGCTCGAGATGATCGCCAATTACAAGACGTACCTGGTGCGGTTTGGCGGCAGCTTCGACGACAATCCGTCGCCGGGCAATAAAGAAGGCGGGCTGACGAACATTTTGGAGAAGTCCCTCGGGGCGGCGGCCAAAGCGGGAACGACGCCATTGATGGATGTGATCGACTACGCAGAGCGGATCAAGACGCCTGGCTTCAACTTTATGAACACGCCGGGATATGATCCGGTGTCGCTTACGGGACTGGCCTCTGGCGGGAGTAATCTGATCTGCTTCACAACGGGGCGCGGCTCGGCGATCGGGTTCCCGACGATTCCGGTGGTGAAGGTGGCGACGAACTCGCGAACCTACAACCGAATGCTGGACAACATGGACGTGAACGCGGGCCGCATTGCCGATGGCGAGGCGACGGTGGAAGAGATCGGCCGCGAGATTTTCGAGCTGATCTTGCGGGTGGCCTCGGGCGAGCGGACGAAGGCGGAGATCCTGGGTCATAAAGAGTTTGTGCCTTGGCGGATCGGACCGGTGATGTGATGGTGCGATTCTTCCTGGGATTGATGGCCGCGGCGGTGATGTGGGCGCAGACGCCGGGTCCGGCGCCTAAGCCTAAATCGGCGTATGATAAGCCGACGCTCGAGGCCTACTTAAGGCACCTGTTTCTGTACTTACCCAATATCAAGCTGGATATATCGGAGCCGAGTGATGCGGGCGTGCCAGGATTCAAACGGGTGAAGGTCCGGGCGTCGCTCAACGAAGCGTTCGAGGACCGCGAGTTCCTGATTTCCAACGATGGACAAAAGGTGCTGGTGGCGCAGGTTTACGATATTGCAAGCAACCCGTTCAAGCCGGAGTTGGACAAGATCAAGGCGGGGCTCGAGCCGGCCCTGGGGACGCCGGGCGCGCCAGTGGTGATCGTGATGTTCAGCGACTTCCAGTGCGGATTCTGCCGCGAGGAAGCAAAGATGATTCGCGAGAACCTGATCCAGACGTTTCCCACGCAGGTGCGCGTGTACTTCAAGGACTTTCCACTGGGCCAGATTCACGACTGGGCCCGGCCGGCGGCGGTTGCCGGCCGGTGTGTGGATCAACAGCAGCGGGAGAAGTTTTGGGCGTACCACGATTGGATTTTTGAAGAGCAACCGAAGATGACGGCCGCCGAATTCCCAGCAAAGTTCGCGGAGTGGGCGAAGGGGCAAGGTTTGGATGGAGAGAAGTTGAAAGTGTGCCAGGAGTCGAAAGCGACGATTGATCTGATAGAGAAATCGATCGGCGAAGGGAAAGACCTCGGCGTGAATTCAACGCCGACGATGTTCATCAACGGCCGGCGAATTAACTTCTCGATAAAGTGGCCGAATCTAAAGCAAGTGGTGGAGTTCGAGATCGGGTATCAGGAGAAGGCGAAGAACGCGGGCGAGCACTGCTGCGAGCTGACGCTGCCGAATCTATTAGGAGAACCGAAGAAATGACGAGAGCCTTATGCGCGCTGGCCTTGGGAGCGATGGTTTGGGCGGCTGCTCCTCCGGCACGGGAAATCAAGGCCGCGCCTGACGAGGTGACCTATCTCGACCACGTGAAGTACTTGGCAAGTCCGGAGATGAAGGGCCGGGGAACAGGCACGCCGGAGCTGGAGAAGGCGGCGCAATACATCGCCAAGCAGTTTCAAAAGATCGGGCTGAAGCCTTTGGATGGCGGGAAGTTTTTACAGGAATTTCCGGTGACGACGAATGCACGGCTCGGCAAGAATAATTCCGTGGAACTGGTTTTGGACAGCGGCAAGGTGAAACTAAATCCGGACACGCAGTTCATTCCGTTCAACTTTTCCACAAGCGGGACGTTCGAAGGCAACGTGGTCTTCGCCGGCTATGGGATCACCGCGAAAGAGTATAACTACGACGATTACGCGGGCCTCGACGTGAAGGGAAAGTTCGTGCTGCTGCTGCGCCATGAGCCGCAGGAGTTCGACGAAAAGAGCGTGTTCCAGGGCAAGGTCTATACGGAACATTCGCAGTTCTTTTCCAAGGCCGTGAATGCGAAAATGCACGGGGCGCTGGGAGTGATTCTGGTGAACGACCAGGCGAACCACAACTCAGACTCCGATGAACTGGAGAATTTCGCGAAGACGGTCGGACCGCGCGACGGGGGGATTCCGTTTGTTCAGATCAAAGCCGAGCAGGCGGAGAAGCTGCTTGCTGGAACGGGTAAGACGCTGCAATCGATTGTGCCTGCGATTGACGATGGTTTGAAG
>DASRHX010000191.1:0-2099 GCA_035650295.1 Bryobacteraceae bacterium
CAGCGACATGGTGAATCGCCGCGCGGAAACTGAGTCGGAGAGCAATTCATCCATTGAGGTGATGAGGAAGATCGCTTGATTTCTATCGACCGCCGCGACCGCCTGACGGATGATGCGGGCGACGTCCGCCTTCGACAGGGACGAGCGCACGAAGAGCATGTCCTGGGACCACGACTGCTGTTCGATCGGAACATAGACTTCAGCGCGTGGCTCTTTATCAAGTCCCGTGTGCCGTGTGCTCTTGACGACACCGACGACTTGCCGCCATATCCCCTGTCCTTCGGGCTTGCCGAAACTGAAGCTGAAGCGTTTGCCGATCGGGTCTTCGCCGTTCCAGAAGCGTTGCGCCGCCGTTTCGCTGATGACCGCTACTGGGATCGAAGTGGCTGTGTCGTCCGCGGTGAGGAATCGGCCTCGCAGCAAGTGTACGCCGAGGGCGCCCAGATAATTCGAACTGACGAAATGCGTCCTGGTAAACGCTGACGGGTCATTGGGCGCGGTTCGTGGTCGGCCTTCAATCATGAGGGAATCGCCGTGTCCATGCGTCGTCAGCGGCAATCCGTTGCTCGATGCGGCGGCTTCGACGCCCGGCGCCGCCTCCAGGCGCTCAATTACCCGGCTGAGGAACGCGACGTTGGATGGAATTGCCGCCACCGTCACGCCCTTTGTACGCAGGCCCGAATCGACCATCATCAGTCGCGCAAAGCTATTGATCAACAAGCCGGCGCCCAGAGTCAGCGCGAGAGCAAGAGCGATTTCGAGGGTCACGAGCAAATTGCCGGGCGCGCGCATCGATCTCCGCCACGACCCCGCGCGGCCCGCCGTCTGTTTCAAGGTTTCATTCAAATCAACCCGCGCGGCCCGCCACGCCGGCAAGGCGCCGAAGAGCAATCCGGCCAACACTGTCACCGCCGACGTAAACAGAAGCGTCACGGCGTCTATCCGCGATTCGCCCATCCGTGGAATGTAGTGCGGGCTGAACGTCAAAATCAGATTGAGCGACCATGCGGCGAGCAAAGCTCCTGCGGCCCCTCCCGTCAAAGCGAGCAACAGGCTTTCCGTCAACGCCTGTCGAACGAGCCTGAAGCGAGTCGCGCCGAGCGATTGTCGAATCGCCATCTCTTTGCGCCGCCCGTCCGCGCGAGCCAGCAGCAGGTTGGCGATGTTGGCGCAGACCATCAAAACGACCAGGCCGACTGCGCCGAGCAAGATCATCAGCGACGCGCCCGCCTCGCCCACGATTTGATCTTTCAGCGCTACAAGCCTGACGCCGGCTGTAAAGTTGCGATCTTGTTCTTGAGGATTGTCTTGAACGCGCTGCGCAAATAGCGTTTCCAATTCCGCTTGCGCCTGCTCGGCTCCGACGCCGGGTTTGAGTCGCAGAATCACGTTATAAATACTTCTGCCGCTCTCCCCGCTCAGATCATCGAGCGACAGCGTCCAGAAACCTGTCTGTCTGGACGGGAACCGTATCACCTCCCTTTCCAGTCTGAGCGGGAAATTGAAGCCGGGCGGCATCACTCCCACGACAACGTAAATACCGTCAATCGCTCGAATCGGTTGTCCGATGATTCCTGGATCCGCTCCGAAGCGGCCCCGCCACAGATCATCACTTAGTATGATCAAGCGTTGGCCGCCCGGCTTGCCTTCCTCCGGCAGGAAATATCGCCCGAGCGCAGGTTGTACGCCGAGCAAAGGCAATAGATCGTGCGTGACGCTGGCGCCTCTGATGAACTCCGGCGCGCCCTCCCCGGGGAGAATGAGGCTGGCGTTCCAGTACCCTCCGATGCGCTCGAAACTATGGCTGCGCGCGCGCCAATCAACCAGGTCACGGCGGGCGATCCAACCTAGCGTATCATCCGGCCGATTGCCGGGCCCTCGCAGGTAACGCGCCTGCATCAATCGATCGGGCTGCGCAAAAGGCAAGGGCTGGATCACAACCGGTTTGACGATGCTGAAGATCGCCGTATTCGCCCCAATGCCCAAAGCCAGCGTGATTACGGCGATCAGCGTGAAGCCTGGATTTTTCGCAAGCATTCGCGCGCCATAACGTAAATCCTGAAACATTTCCTCCTCCAGTCTTCGTGGTTGCAGCAACA
>DASRHX010000192.1:0-2141 GCA_035650295.1 Bryobacteraceae bacterium
TAGTCGTCACATCCACCTGGTCGCCTGCTCCCGCACCGAGAGCTTGAAAACCAAGACCCGCCAGGTGGTCCTTGGTTTCCGGAAGAAGGTCCGCCGCGATTTGCGCTTTGACGAAAGTATTGTAAGGAAGATCCCGGTTGAACGCCTCCACGACCCAGTCGCGATAGCGCCAGGCATTCGGAAGCGGCGTGTCGACGCCCGCCGCGAGTTCACCGTCGGAGTATCGAGCCAAGTCCAGCCAGTGCCGCGCCCAGCGTTCGCCGTAGTGCGGAGACGCAAGCAGACGGTCAATCACCTTTTCTTTCGCTGCCGGTGTCGAATCATTGAGGAATGCGTCAACGTCTTCGGGCTCGGGCGGCAGACCGGTGAGATCCAGCGTGACACGGCGTAGCCATGTTCTCTTGCTGGCCGGTCCTACTGGTTTCAGATTGGCAGCCTCCAGTTTGGCGAGGATGAAACGATCGATATCGTTCCGCGGCCACGCTGTATCTGTGACTCGCGGCGGCGCGACTCTCTTCAGTGGCTGAAAGGACCAGAAGGCGCGCTGCTCCGGCGTAATCTTCGAGTCCGCCGTGCTTACGATCTGTTCTTTTTTCTCCGGCCATGGAACACCCCGGCGAATCCATTCCTCGAGCGCATCGACCTGCTCCTTGGCGAGAGGACCGACGGGAGGCATCTTGAGGCGGATGTGCGTTCGCCGGACAGCCTGCATCAGAAGGCTTTCCTCGGGTTTGCCTTCAACGACGACCTTGCCCGATTTTCCGCCCTTCAAGATGCCTTCGCGAGAGTCGAGACGAAGACCGCCCAGCGCGCCGCCGGTGTGACATGCGTGGCAGTTCTCAGCCAGCAGCGGCCGAATCTTGGACTCGAAGAACTCCGCGTCATCGTTCGCCAGGAGCGCGGCACCACAGGAGAATAAGGCCGCGGCGAAACGAATGCTCCACATGGATTGTCATTGTATCGAAAGTGGGGCATCAGGAGATCATGCGCGATTAGGGATATAATCACCAATCGTTATGCAGCGTAATTACTCCGCCTCTGACAAAGTGAACGTCGCGTTGATGGGCATCGGCGGACGCGGGCGCGCCATGGCCGAGTACTTCGGCCCGCTTCCCGACGTGCGAATTCCAGTCGTGTGCGATGTCGACAGCAACGTCGTCGGACCCGTCATCAAGATGGTGACCCAGTCGCAAGGCCGTGAGCCCAAGCTCATCTCGGACATCCGCCGCGCGCTCGACGACAAGGAGATTGACGCGATCGTAATGGCAACGCCGATCCACTGGCATGCAGCCGGCACGATTCTGGCCTGTAATGCCGGCAAGGACGTGTACGTCGAGAAGCCCGCGTCGCACAACATCCGTGAAGGTCGATTGATGGTGGAGGCGGCACGCCGGAACAAGCGCATCGTGCAGCTTGGCACGCAATCCCGCAGCCGTCCGGTGACGCAGCGCTTCGTTGAATATGTCAAGTCAGGCAAGATCGGCACGACACTTATGGCAAAAGTGTGGAATGTGCAAATGCGGCGGAATCTCGGCCACAAAGAGAACGAGCCGGTTCCCGCGGGCGTGGATTACGACATCTGGACCGGACCGGTTCCGCAAATGCCGTTCAATCGGAACCGCTATCACGGCACCGTCAACTGGCACTGGCATTACGGGTGCGGCGATCTCGGCAACGACGGGATTCACTGGGTGGACATCGCGCGCTGGGCGTTGGATGTGGAATCGCCAACGGTCGTGTCGGGAATGGGCCGCAAACTCTTCTTCGACGACGATCAGCAGACGCCGGATACGCAAAACGTCACCTGGGACTTTGGCAAACGCGCGATCACGTTCGAACAGCGGCTGTGGAACACCTATCGATTGGAAGGTTCTGAAAACAGCGTAGCCGTGTATGGGACTGAAGGCATGGCCGTCGCCGGTCGGTGGGAAGGCGGTCTCCACGAGTTCCGCGTTTACGACAAGCAGGGGAAGCTCGTTCACTCCGATCGGGAGCAGAAGGCCGACCACAACACGCACGCGCGCAATTTCATCGATTGCATCAAGAGCCGCAAGGCGCCAAATGCCGACATCGAAATTGGCCACGTTTCAACCGTAATGTGCCATTTGGGGAACATCGTGGCGCGCACCGGGCGCACGATT
>DASRHX010000193.1:0-3259 GCA_035650295.1 Bryobacteraceae bacterium
TACGGGAACAGCATTTTCCTCGTCCACAGCTCAACCGGCACGTTTACGTCTTCCAATGGAATCGACTGGGTGCAGTACACGGGCGGAGCTCTCCCCTCCCTTGCGGGCGGTAACGGTGTCTTCGTTGCCCACGACTATGGCCGGATTCTCCTTTCCGCCGATGGCGGCCTGTCCTGGCTGCCCGTCCTGACAGCTACCAACAATAATTACTTTCACGGGGTCCGCTTCGCCAACGGCCAATTCTACGCCCTCGGCACGCAGCTCCTTACTTCCACCGATGGCCTCAACTGGACCGAACGTATCCCGCAAAGGGAGGGTGGAATGAGGCTCACCTCGGCCGCCGGCGGTCCCGGCCAAACCGTTGTCGTGGGCGATGAGGGCCTGATCTTTGCCTCGACCGACGGTGCCACGTTCACGCAGGTCGGCGGCGGCACCCGCAATAACCTCCGCTCCCTTGTCTACGCCAATAATCGCTTCACCTTCGTTGGCAACGACGGGGTCATCTGGAATTCAACGGACGGAATTAATTTTGCGGAGGTCGCATCACCCACCACCAACAATCTGCGTGCGATTGCCTTTGGCAATGGCACGTATGTCATTGTCGGTGACGCCGGGACTGTTCTGACCTCGCGCGACGCCGTCGCCTGGCAAAGCCTCGGTATCGTCACGAACGACCTTTACGGGATCGCTTTCGCGAACGGTCATTTCACGGCCGTCGGTGACCTGGGTAGCGTGCTTGTCTCGACGAATGCTGCGAACTGGGCCCTTACCAACTTATACCCCGGCGAGCGTCTCCAGGGCGTCGCCTACGGAGCAGGTCGTTATGTCACCACGGGTCGCAGGGGTTTCTACGCCAACTCAACGAATGCCCTGAATTGGAACGCGGGTCGCAACGAATTGATGGGCTACCTCGAATCGATTGTCTATGCCAACGGCTTGTTCGTCGCTGTCGGAGCCAGCGGGCGCATCTTCACTTCGTCCGACGGCGTTCAATGGACACCGCGGCTCACGTCCAGCTTTCCGGAACTCGAAAGCGTCATCTATGTCCCTGGCCAATTCATCGCTGCTGGCGATCGCGGAACGCTCATGACGTCGAGCAACGCCATCGATTGGGTCGAGCACCGCTTCCTTACACGGAATTCGTTCAGGCAAATCGTTTACGCGCGTGGCGCGCTCTGGGGCGTCGGCAACAACGAGATGGTCGTTAAATCCGGCCAGCTTCAACCTTACCTGACGCTGGGGGCTGGGCCTTTGAGTGGCCGCCTCGTTCAAGTCGTCGCAGAGCCCGGCCAGGTGGTCGAACTCCAGGCTTCTGACAATTTGTCTACATGGGAAACTCTGGTCCGTGCCCCAGCCTCCTCCGAGGGCACGTTCACTCATATCGATTCCCCCGTGCAGCGACCGCGGCGCTTCTACCGCGTCGCTCCCTAAGGAAAGAGAAAGGCGCGCTGTGACGGCGCGCCTTTCTCGCAATTCCTACCCTCGCTTAAAACTCGCGATCCTTTTTAAACCCGGGCATGGGGACGGGATACTTGCCGTCCTTATCCGCAGTCACGGGCGGTGGCGAATCGTTCGTCCACTTATCGATTCCCGGCGCGTATTCGTGCGGATGATTCAACATCTCATCGTATGTAATTTCCTGGCCGGTGTGCGCCGCCATGCGCCCCATGGAAGTGACCACGCTGGCTTGGACGCCGAACGGCACTTCATTGTAGGGCTTGTCATTGCGGATTGCGTCCATCAGGTCATTCCACTCGTTCAGATACGGGTCGTTTTCACCGGGCTCCACCTTCGACTGCCAGGTCATGGTGTCGCGGGTCGGCAGCTGGCCTTTATGGATACTCGACGGGCCGCCGTAGTCGCCCTGTCTGGCGGCGATCGCCATTCCCTTGGTCCCGTGAACGTGGCTGAAATACATCGGGTGTGCACCGCTGTTACACCGGCCATCCATATAAAACTTGGTGCCATCCTCAAACGTGTATTCGACCGCATAGGAATCGAAATTCTGGTCCACCCACGGCTCGCCGTTCTGATCAGTTCGATAATGCCGTCCTCCGAGCCCCTGCGCCTTGACCGGCCAGCCGTTTTTCATCCAGCAGAGATGATCGATGTGATGGATGTAAAAGTCGCTGTAGCAGCCGCCGCTGGCCCAGATGAAGCTGTGGAACCGCGAAATCTGCCACAGCAATTCACTGGGCTTTCCCGGCCAGCGCTTGGAGAACGCCGAAGCGACCGGCCCGTGCATTCGATAACCGCGCATCAGCAGCACATCTCCGATTTCGCCGTCCTGCACGCGCTTGTGGAGATCCTGCAGGTGCCGCGCGTGACGAGACATCAGGCCCACGCCACACTTCAGTCCCTTGGCATCCGCCTGCTTCGCCAGTTCCAACATGCGCCGGCTCGAGGGGCCATCCGCCGTCACCGGCTTTTCCATAAAGACGTTCAAGCCCTTCTCGATGGCGTATTTGAAGTGAACCCAGCGAAACGCCAGGGGCGTCGTCAGAATCACGATGTCGCCTTTTTTCAGCGAATCCATCGCATGCTTGTAACCATCAAAGCCAATGAAACGTTTGTCCTTCGGCACGTCCACAAGATCGCCGAACTTCCTCTTGATGTTGTCATAGCTGTTCTCGAGGCGATTCTCGAAAACGTCCACTATGGCGCTAAGCGTCACCGGGCCTTTCTTGGTGGAAAGCGCGTTGGCGGCTGCGCCCGAGCCACGGCCACCCGCGCCGACCAGCGCGATTTGCAGCGTGCCGCCCTCGGCGCCGTGGACATGGGGGACGACCATCCCGGCGAAGGCCGATGCTGCGGCAATCTTGCCGGTGGTTTTAATAAAATCGCGACGCGACGTCACATTGGACTGCTTGCTTTGTGCTTCACTCATATTGCTGTATCCCACTGACGATGCCCGACTCGCGCGCATTCAGCAATTCAAAACCCAAATCGAGCCTGCCCTTTCCTTTGTGGTGGGGACCGGCTCTTTGGCTTTCAAACTCATGCGCCGGACGGCGGCGCCAACAATGTAGCGCAGGTTTCCAACCTGCTGTATCGCCGACTTCCAGTCGGCATGCCCGTCCGAAATGTCGCACACGCTGCGGGTTGGAAACCCGCGATACAGCAGACTGGAAGTCTGCGCTGAGCCGGCGGCTACGCCCCCCGGCCGTCCGCACCAGTCCCGTCGAGGTCGATCAAAATGTCGCGTGGTTCGGCTCCTTTGCTGGGACCGACGATGCCACGATTTTCGAGCTCATCCATG
>DASRHX010000194.1:0-19218 GCA_035650295.1 Bryobacteraceae bacterium
TACCAGGGATCGGATGATGGAGAACAGATCGCCATCGAGCTTGCTCCCGGCCGCGATTGCGAGGTGATGTCCTATTGGCGGGGACTGTCGCTGCTCGGCTTTGCCTGCTACGGGCGGCAGTATCGCGTGACTCGCCTCACGTCTGGTGAGCCAGCCGCCTCGGCTTTTCGGCCACCCGCGTCTTACCGCATCCTTTCTTCGCCCTGACGCCCCCCGCTACAATGACTAAATGACCCCCCCCGCCGCGAGCGCACCGCATCCACACGCTGCTTCTCCGGCGAGCCCCGTTGTCTCGCTCCTTCGCCAGCTCGGCGTTGTTTCGGCCACAGCACTGGTTGTTTCCAACATGATTGGAACCGGTATCTTCACGACCACCGGTTTCCTTGCCTCCGATCTCGGTTCGGCCGGGATCATCTTCCTCATTTGGATCATCGGAGCACTATGCGCATTAGCCGGCGCCTTCTGCTATTCCGAGCTGGGCGTGAATTTTCCCTCCTCCGGCGGCGAGTATGTATACCTGACCCGCGCCTACGGTCCGACGTGGGGATTCATGACGGGGTGGGTCAGCTTCTTCGCGGGATTTTCAGCGCCGATCGCGGCCGCCGCACTGGCCTTTTCGGACTATCTCGCCTACTTCTGGCCGGAACTCAAGCAGGCAAACTCGGCGTATTCGGTTGACATTGGAATCACCACTCTCAAACTTGGGGGCGCGCAGTTGTGCGCCAGCGCGCTGATCGCTATTTTCACGGTGTTGAATTTCTATGGCGTGAAACTCGTGGCGGCGGTTCAGAACACGTTGACGACGACGAAGGTTGCCGTGATCCTCGGGCTCATCCTACTGGGGCTCGCTTTTGGAAACGGCGACTGGGCACATTTTTCGCAGCCTGCCGTGCGCGGCACCTCGACGCCGCTGCTCGCGCAGTTTGCCATCAGCCTGTTCTTTATCTATGTGAGCTACTCAGGGTGGAACGCCGCGACCTACGTTGCCGAGGAACTGAAGGAGCCCTCGAAGACTTTGCCGCTTGCACTGGCGCTGGGAACGGCGCTGGTCGCGTTGCTCTATCTGGGATTAAACGTCGTGTTCATCTATGCCGTGCCGCTGGAGGAGATGAAGGGTGTGATCGCGGTGGGTTCGCTTGCCGCATCGAGACTGTTCGGTCCGGAGATCGCGGGAATTTTCGCTCTGCTCATGGCTGTGTCGCTCATGTCCACGGTGAACGCAATGGTCACCATTGGCCCGCGTGTCTATTACGCGATGGCCAAGAATGGCGCCTTCTTCTCCGCGGCAGCGCGGGTTAACGAAAAGTCGCATGCCCCAGTGATCGCCATTGCGTGCCAAGGCGTTGTGGCCATGCTGATCACGATGACGCCCTTCCCGGATTTGATTATCTACATCGGCTTCGCGTTAAATTTCTTCGCCATGATGACGGTTGCGTCGCTCTTCAAATTCCGCAAGCAACCAAGCTGGCAGAGGATTCGCGTGGTGAGCTTCGCCTGGCCGCTGTTGCCGCTAATTTTCTTTATCGTGGGCGCGATAGCGACGGTTGTCGGCGCCACGCTGCAGCCGCGCATCGCGCTGGCGGCCGTGCTCACCATCGTCAGCGGCGCGGCGGTGTATCACTATGCGCTTCGCGCCAAGCAGACCTAAACATGCCCACACTTTTGAATGGCAATCGAATCCGCGACGAGATTCTTTCCGAGTTGAAACCCCGTGTTGAACGTTGCATCCATGAAGGGGGGCGCAAACCTGGACTGGCCGTTGTGCTAGTGGGTACCAACCCGGCGAGCCAGATTTACGTCCGCAACAAGGTGAAGGCAAGCGAGGCTCTAGGGCTGCATTCCGTGGAATTCACTCCGCCCGCGACCATCACCACCGACGAGCTATTGGGCTTGATCGGAAAGTTGAACTACGATCCGTCCGTCGACGGCATTCTTGTGCAGATGCCGCTGCCGCCGCAGGTGGAGTCGCGGCGCATCCTGGAAGCAATTTCGCCCGAGAAGGACGCGGACGGGTTTCATCCGATCTCGGTTGGGCGGCTGGTGGCGAACCTGCCCGCGCCGCGCGCGTGCACACCCGCCGGTGTGATGGAGATTTTGCGGCGGCAGGACATCACGGTAGCGGGGAAGCACGCGGTGGTGATCGGCCGCAGCGATATCGTGGGCAAGCCGATGGCGCTGCTGTTGCTGCACGCAAACGCGACGGTGACCATATGCCATTCGAAAACACCGGACCTCGCGGCGACGTGCAGCCGCGCCGATATCCTTGTTGCCGCCATTGGACGGCCGGCCTTCGTCCGCCGCGAATTTATCAAGCCCGGAGCGACGGTGATCGACGTTGGCATCAATCGTCTGGCGAACCGCGCGGAGATGGAGTTTATCTATTCCGAAGCGCCCGATCTGAAAGCGCGCCTGGAGGATTTTGACCGCAAGCACAGCGCGCTGGTGGGCGATGTTCATCCGTTGGAGGTTGACGCCGCGGGCGCAGTCACTCCCGTGCCCGGCGGGGTTGGCCCCCTGACAATCGCGATGCTGATGTCGAATACCGTCGCGTTAGCCGAGCGCCGGTTGAACCTCGCTTAATCATGCTAGTCGCCGGTTTGACGGGAGGGTTCGCCTCGGGGAAGAGCTTCATCGGTCAGGTCCTCGAGGAATGCGGCTGTCGTCTGATTCGCGCCGACGATTTAGGCCATGAGGCACTCGCCGTGGATAGTCCGGTTTACCGGGGCGTGCTTACCGAATTTGGCAACGATATCCTGAAAAGTGATGGTACGATTGACCGCCGCAGGCTGGGAGCGCTCGTCTTTGCGGACACTGAGCGATTGGCCCGGCTTAATGAGCTGGTGCACCCTTACGTATTCGCCCGGCAGGAGGAGCGAATCGCCGAGTTGGGCGCGCGAGACCCGAACGCCATTGTTGTCGTGGAGGCGGCTATCATGATTGAAACCGGTTCCTACAAGCGATACGACGCAATCATTCTCGCCGTGTGCGACGTCGAGACGCAGATCGCCCGCGCCATGAAGCGCGATGGGTTGAGCCGCGAAGAGGTGTTGAGTCGCCTGGACCGGCAGATGCCGTTAGCCGAGAAAATTCCTTACGCCCAGTTCGTGATCGACACGGATCAGACCAGAGAAGAAGTAATCACTCGCACGCAACAGGTGTATGAATCTCTGCGCGCGATGCAGCAATCCAAATTAGAGATATCACGCGGACCCCTATTATGAAAGCCCGAATCCTGCTCATTGCCGCCCTGTTTGCCGGCGTCTTCATTTTCATCACCTCGCGCGCCGGCTGGCGGCCGGCGTTTCTGAGCCGCGATGCGACCTCTTCGTCGGCGCCGTTGTGGTCGGGACCGGGTTCGGTGCGTGGCGCCGGGCTCAGCAATGACGAGCAGAATAACATCGATATCTACAAAAATGCCCATACAGCGACGGTGAACATCACGTCGACCGTCTACCGGCGGAATTTCTTTTTCGAGGTCTATCCAGTGAAGGAATCCGGCTCCGGCTTTTTCGTGAATGCCGAGGGGTTGATCATCACTAACAACCACGTGATCTCCGGGTCGGCAGATGTGCAGGTGACGCTGCACGATCAGACCCGGTACAAGGCCGACATTCTCGAGCGCGATCCGGCGAACGATCTCGCGCTGATCCGCATTACGCCTAAAGGGAGAATAGCGCCGCTGTCGCTAGGCGATTCCGAGAAGTTGCAAGTCGGCCAGAAAGTGCTCGCGATTGGGAATCCATTCGGTCTGGAAGGAACGTTGACCACGGGGATCATCTCCTCGATGGGGCGCGACATTCGCGACGAAAGCGGGCGCACGCTCGAAGGAATGGTGCAGACCGATGCCGCCATCAACCCTGGTAATTCGGGTGGGCCGCTGCTCGATTCGGCGGGTTCCGTAATCGGCGTGAACACGGCGATCTATGGCCCCGGCGGCAACATTGGCATTGGATTCGCCATGCCAATCAACCGCGCCAAGGTGATGCTGGACGCGGTGAAGGCGGGGAAGAAGATGACGCGCCCACGGTTGGGCGTTTCCGGCACGCTCATTTCAGGAGATCTGGCCGAAGCGATCGAGCTACCATCGCAAGGCGGCTTCCTGGTGTACGATGTCGCTGATAATTCTCCGGCTGCGCGAGTGGGTATTCGTGGCGCGCGGCGGTTTGTCGTGATCGGCAACGTAGAGGTCGGTATCGGCGGCGATCTCATCATGGCGATCGACGGACGGGCCGTGGACCGCCCCGATGCGATCGCGCGGGCAATGGCCCAAAAGCTGGTGGGCGACAAGGTCGAGTTGACGCTGTTCCGGAATGGCAGATCGGTGAAGATCGTAGTACCTCTCACCAACGGCGCTGGATCGGAACCGCTATAATCGCGGCTCGCCGGACTGAGAGGACAAACTTGCTCAAAGGAACACGCCAGGAACTCGTCTACCTGATTTTAGGCGGAATTTTCGTCACCAACGCTCTGCTGGGAGAAATTCTCGGGGGCAAGCTTATCCAGATGGGTCCCTACGTCATGAGCATGGGTGTACTCCCCTGGCCGGTGGTTTTTCTCACCACTGATTTGATCAACGAATATTTCGGCAAACCGGGCGTGCGCAAGCTCACGTTCTTAACGGTGGGTCTGATCGTCTATGCGTTCTGCGTGATATATGCGTCGATGACCGTGCCTGCAGCGCCGATTTCTCCGGTGGACGACCGCTCGTATTCAACCGTGCTGGGCCAATCGTTGTGGATCATTGTGGGAAGCGTGACGGCGTTCTTGACGTCGCAGCTCGTCGATGTATTGGTGTTCTGGATGTTCCGCGACAAGACGGGCGGGAAGCATCTGTGGCTGAGAGCAACGGGATCGACCGCGGTGAGCCAGATCATCGATACGTTTGTTGTGCTCGGGATTGCCTTTTGGCTGCCGGGGAAGATCACGACCAAGGACTTTCTCGGGCTTACGTTCACCAACTATACGTACAAGTTTCTGATCGCGGTTTCGATCACCCCGATCCTTTACCTGGCGCACAACGTGATCGACCGGTTTCTGGGACGCTCGGAAGCGCACCATATGATCGAAGAGGCCGTGGTCACGTCTCATCAGACGACGGTATAGCGGCGGGCGTGGTGGGTTGCGGGCCGATGCGGCGAGAGCCCTGGTGCAAAAAAAGGCCGTCCGGAACGTAACTGGAGGAAACCTTCCGGACGGCCCCGAATCCTCATCGATGTGCGCCATTGTCAACGCCTCATCGCGGAGGGAGGAGGAGAATCGAATCCCTACTGGAACAGGCGGCGCGTGCCGCGGCGAAATATCGACGGCGTATCGAGGTCGCTCGACGGCAGGCCTTCGGATCGTGTGGCCTGCTGTTGCGCGCCGGGATGCGGATATCCAGATTCGGGAAGACTGGTTTGCGGGTAGACTTCGGGAGCGATCGCATCGGCATGTGTTTGCGGCATGGTCTGATAGGTCATCTCGACGGGTTCTTCGACGGTTTCATCGCCGACGGAAGCCTGCGGCGCGTAGTCGGTCGAGCCGGCCGGAGCCGCTGCAGCCGTGGCGCGCATTGGCTCGGGTTCACGCATAGGCGCGGAGATTTGCGGCGGCTGCGCCTGGGGAGGATTCAAGCGGAACCCTTCCAGCGACGCACCCGCCCGCTGAAAACCCGTGGCAATCACCGTGATTTTCACTTCTTCGCCCATGGAGTCATCGAGCACAAGACCGAAGCTGATCGGTACCTCTTCGTCGGCCACGGCTTCGCGGATGAGGTTGCAGGCCTTCTGGACATCGCGCAGGCGAAGCATCTTCTCCGGGCCCGTGATGTTCATGAGAATGCCGCGAGCGCCGCGAATACCACCGTCCTCCAGTAGCGGAGAGGAGATGGCGTGGCGGGCCGCTTCAACGGCCGCACCGGTGCCCTTGGCCATCGCGGTACCCATCATGGCGTAGCCCATGCCGAGCATGATGGAGCGGACGTCGCTGAAGTCGCGATTAATCAAACCGGGACGCGTGATGATATCGCTGATACCCTGGACGCCCTGGCGGAGTACATCGTCGGCGATCTGAAAGCCTTCCACGAAGCTCGCGTCTTCGGGAGCGATGTCGAGCAGCTTCTCGTTAGGAATCGTGATGACGGTATCGACAGTGCCGGCGAGTTCGGCGAGGCCCTTCTCAGCCATGCGCATGCGCGGCTTTCCCTCGAACTCAAACGGTTTGGTCACGACGGCAACGGTGAGCGCGCCGAGCTCCTTAGCGAGGGCCGCGACAACGGGCGCGGCGCCAGTGCCGGTTCCGCCACCGAGCCCGGCAGTGACGAACACCATGTCGGCGCCTTCAAGCAGCTCTATGATTTTTTCCGTGTCTTCCAGCGCTGCCTGGCGGCCGATAGCGGGGTCCGAGCCAGCGCCGAGACCGCTGGTGATCTTAGTGCCGATCGCCAGTTTGTTCGGCACCGGGGAGGCCTGCAGCGCCTGGACGTCGGTGTTGAGCACGTAGAACTCCACGCCAGTCAGCCCGCTTTGCATCATGCGCGCCGCGGCATTGGCACCACCGCCGCCCACGCCAACTACTTTGATTTTGGTTCCACCGGCCACTTCTTCGGCGATGGTGAATCGCATTGCGTCGAGGTTTGCATCCAGATTGAACATCATCACTCCTGCCTCATCCGTTCTTCTTCTCTTTTTTCCGGCCTGCTGCTGTTCCATGTGTTTCCTTGCACTCCTACCAGCCCAAAAGTCCAAGCAGTCCAGGAGGTTTTTTCCGCCCGCTGCGGTGCATTTTGAGCCGTGCCGAATACATGCACAGCCCCGCCGCCGTCGCCCAGGCCGGGTCTTGAAAGTTTTGCGGCCAGGAGTCAATTCCCCGCGCCAATCCGAACTTGGCTGGGCAATTGAGCACCTTTTCCGCCATATCGCACATGCCCGTCAAACGGGCTCCAGCGCCAGTGAGGAACACGCCTTCGAGAAGGGCGTTGTCCATACCAGCCCGCACCAGTTCGCGCCGCACGTAAAGGAACAGCTCTTCCGCGCGCGCCTCCAGAATTTCGTTCACCTGCCGCCGCGTGATCTCTTGAATGCCGCGGCCTTCCGGCGAGGGGATCTCGAGCAGTGTATTGTCCGAGGTCAGGCCGAGCATCGCGCAGCCATACTCGCGCTTGAGCGACTCCGCGTCCTCGTATGAGATCGAGACGCCATAGGCGGCCCGCAGACCTAGCGTCAGGTCGCGTGTGAGATGGTCGGCCGACACGGGCAGGCTGGCCGCGCCCACCATCGCATCGCCGTCGTAGATGGCGACGCCGGTCGAATGAATTCCCACGTCGACCACCGCCGCGCCGCGTCCGCGCTCCTCGGAAACGACGGTCGCATAGGCCGCCGCGATCGGTTCAAATACCGTTTCCTCCACGGCAAGGTGGGCTTGATGCAGTGCGGACACAAGACATTGATGCTCCTGTGCCGACGCCGTGATCAATTGCAGGTTCGCTTCCAGCCGTGTACAGCCAACGCCTACCGGCCTGCGGTAGCCCGGCTTTCCGTCCACCGTGAAGTCCTGCGGCAGGACATGGCACAACATCCGGTCTTCCTCAAGGCGCACGCGTGTACCCAACTCGACGGCGTAGGCGAGGTCGTTTGCTTCCAACTCCCGCGCGCGGCTGAACTCATATAGACCACGCCCCTGCAAACCCTCCACCGATGGCCCACCAAGACCAGCGGCGACTGATTCCACCAAAACTTGCGCGTTGGTCTCGGCCTCGCGCACGGCGAGCGAGATGCTATCGCTCACGGCGTCGGGATCGGCGACCCTTCCGCGATACCAGCCCGTGGATGGCGACGACCCGGCGCCCAGGAAACGCAGCCGGCCATCCTCGAGCGCGCACACGACACACCTCGTGCGCGAACTGCCCGCGTCGAGCCCCACGGCGATTTTTGACTTACTCGCCATCCTTCTCCTCGTCGGAAGCGGTGATCGTCTCGCGAATCCGCAAATCGAGCACGACGGCATCCGGCATACGGCGTTCAATCTCTGGTAAGTGCTTCCGGAAACGGTCCAGGTTGTAGGCGAAGTCTTCCTTGCCCAGCAGCAACAGATAGCCGCGGTCGCCCAACTTCACGCGGCATTTCAGATTTTCCAATCTGTGCAAATGCACTTCGGGGATAATCAATCCCAACTCCGCCACCTGACGATAGAAACGCTGCATCTGGCGGACGCGAAGGGCGCGGTCGGCGGGCTTCTGATCCTCGCGTACGCCGAACAGCGTGGGCAGGTCGTAACGCTGGCGGTCCCGTTCAGTGATGGGCATCAGGTATCCATCTGCGTCGATGAAGCTGGTGCGGTGGCGGCCGCGTCCGGCGGGCAATTGCACAAAGGCAGCCGGTTGCCGTTCGATGACGTAGACTTCGATCCGGTTCGGCCAGCGGCGCGCGATCGTGGCGTGCCGTATCCAGTCGAGCGATTCCACGCCCTGCCTGCGTTCGGTCAACGGAATTTCGTAAACGCTCTTGCCTGCATCGGCGCGAAAGACCCGCCGTACACTCTCTTCGTGCGTACGCGACAAACCCGCGACGGCAAGTGTGCTCGGCTCGCCCGGTACGGGCGGAAGCAGGAACGTGAAGCGGCGATCGTGCAGCAGAAAGCTTTCGGCCAAGTGGATAGCGACAGCCACCGTAACGCCGATGACCGTGAGCAGAATGGCGGGAAGGATGAGCGCGCGCAAGATGCGCGGAGCAGGGCCCTTGCCTCTTTCCTCAACTACAAATGCTTCGCGGCGCGGCATCAGTTCCTTGCCTCCCGGGCATGTGTTTCCAGCCCACGAAGCAACGCTTCGCCCGCCTGCGAAATGCTCCCCGCGCCCAGCGTTAAGACCAGATCACCCGGCTTGGCCTCATCGATCGCGCCCGCGACGGCGGCGGCGATAGTGCCACTGTAAACCGCCGCGCGATGCCCGTGATCGCGCATACGCTCGACGAGCGCCTCGGCCGTGACGCCTTCGATTGGATGCTCGCTGGCAGCATAGATATCGGTGACCCAGACGTAGTCAGCCTGGTGGAAGCTGCGCGCGAACTCGTCGAACAAGGTTTGCGTGCGTGTGTAGCGGTGCGGTTGGAACAGGACGAGGACACGTTCGACGCCCATGCGAGCGGCCTGCAACGTGGCGCGAATCTCAGTGGGATGGTGCCCATAGTCGTCGACTACGCAGATGCCAGCGACGACGCCGCGAAGCTGGAAGCGGCGATCGACACCCCGATACTGGGCGAGGCCCGAGCGAATCTGGTCCGGGGAGAGTTCCATCTCCAGGCCAACGGCCACGGCGGCAGCGGCATTGAGTACGTTGTGCATTCCCGGCACATAGAGATCGAATGTGCCGAGATCTTGTCCATGGCGGCGCAGCTGAAACTTGCTTGCACCGGCGACCATCGTGATGTCGCGGATTTCGAGGTCGGCTTGCGCGCTCGTTCCATAGGTAATGACGCGGCGCCTAATTTCCGGCAGAATACGCTGGATGTTCTCGTCGTCGAGACACACAATAGCGGCTCCGTAGAACGGAACCTTGTTCACGAAGTCGACGAAGGCACGGAGAACGCCTTCGAGGGTGCCGTAGTGGTCAAGATGCTCGCGGTCAATGTTCGTCACGACGGCCAGAATCGGAGCGAGTTTGAGGAAGCTGCCGTCGCTTTCGTCGGACTCGACGACCAGCAGATCGCTCTGGCCGACGCGCGCGTTCGAGCCGCCCATTGTCCCGACCCGGCCGCCAACGACCACGGTGGGATCGAGGCCCGCGTGGCTGAGGATGGTCGCCACCATCGAGGTAGTCGACGTTTTGCCGTGACTGCCCGCCATGGCGATTCCGAATTTGAGCCGCATCAACTCGGCTAGCAGTTCGCCGCGCGGGATCACGGGAATGCCTCTGCGGATGGCTTCGGCGACCTCGGGGTTATCCGCCTTCACGGCCGATGTGATGACTACGGCCTGTGCGTCGCCCACGTTCGAGGCATCGTGGCCTTCCTGGATGGCCGCACCCAGCGAGGCGAGCCGGTCCGTGATCGGGCTCCGCTTCAAATCGGAACCACTGATCCTGTACCCAAGATTCAGCAGCACTTCGGCGATGCCGCTCATCCCGATTCCGCCGATCCCCACAAAGTGGAGGTGCTGGGACCTAAAAAACATTTTTACTCCGTATTGTTTCGGCTTTATGGCAGCCGTGTCAATCCTTCCTAAGCATTTTCCTGAGCAATACTTTCGAGAACGTCGGCAGCGCGCCGGGTTGCGTCCGGCTTTGCCATCCTCCGCGCTGCCTCGCCCATGCGCCGCGCCGTGTGCGGATCCTCCATGAAATTGGTCACTTCGCGGTGTAACCGCTTTCCCGTCATTTCGCTGTCGCGCACCATAACGGCCGCACCCGCGCGCTGCATCGCCTCGGCATTGCGGGTCTGATGATCGTCGGCGGCAAAGGGGAAGGGAACCAATATGCCTGGCTTTCCCGCCGCGGCTAGTTCGGCCACCGTTCCGCCGGAACGACACACAATCAGGTCGGCGTTGGCGAAGGCGAGAGGCATGTCCGAAATGAACGCTGCGACCTCGCCGGAGAGACCTTCGGGCTTGGCGAAAGCCGCCCAATCACGGGCCATCGATTCTGCCTCGCGGGGCCCGGTTTGCATGACCAGATGGAGGCGCGCGCCCGATGCGGCAAACAGCGGCCAGCTCTCCCGTGCCGCGCGGTTCAGCGTGCGCGAGCCCTGGCTTGCCCCCGTAATGAGCACGGTGAATGGCACGCCCGGCTCTTTGGCCGGCACCGCGAAAAACTCCGCGCGCACGGGTCTTCCGGTGATCTCCGCGCGTCCCCGGGGGAACCAGCGCGCCGTCTCCTCGAAACTCAATAGCGCCCGTTTTACCCACCGGGCGGCAATCCGATTCGTGAACCCGGGCGTCGCGTTCGGCTCCATCACGGCGAGGGGGAATCGTCCGAGAACGGCTGCGGCCACCGCTGGGCCCGCAACATAGCCACCCATCGAAAACACAGCCGCGATACGCAGCCGCCGCATCAAACGCCACGCGCGCCCGGTGGCCAGCGGCAGCTGCCAAAGGGTACGCAGCTTGCGCATGAGGCCGACACTGTTCAGTCCGCCAATCTGTACCCACTCGATCAGGAAGCCCGCTTCCGGCACGAGACGCGCCTCGAGTCCGCCGCGCGTGCCAAGAAAGGTGACGGCATGGCCGCGAGCGTGCAGTTCACGCGCCACAGCGATGGCCGGCATCACGTGCCCGCCGGTACCGCCGCCCGCCATGAGGAAGTGCAATTGGCTCATTCTGCCCTTACGCCTCGGCCTCTCCCGTATCCACGGACCGATCACTCACGCTGAGTAACAGTCCGGCCAAAACCATCGTGGAGAGCAGCGAGCTGCCGCCATAACTCACCAGCGGCAAGGGAATTCCTTTCGCTGGCCCCAGATCGAGAACCACGCTCATATTCATGAACGCCTGCAACAGGATGCAAGTCGTGATACCAACGGCGAGATAGCGCCCGAACTCATCGAGCGCTGTCCAATAAAGGCGGTATCCGCGCCAGAGAACCACCACGAAACCTGCCAACAACAGGGTACTGCCGACCAGCCCGGTCTCTTCGGCGAGGATGGCGAAGATGTAATCCGTGTGCGCCTCGGGCAGGAACATCAACTTCTGCTTGCTGTTCATCAGTCCCTGGCCAACGATGCCGCCCGTCGCCACGGCAATTCGAGACTGCAGGCCGTGATAGTTGGTGTCCTGCACTTTCGAGCCCGACTGCGCGTATTTGAGAATCCGCTGGCCGAGGCTCGTGGCGGTGATGCGCTTGAAGTCCGGATCAGCGTAGGTGATGACGCGCAGCAAGCGGTATGGCTTCGTGACGACGGCGACGCCCAGGATCAGCACTCCGCCAAGGGCCGCCATCATCAGGTAGCGCCGCGCGATTCCGCCAATGTAGAGGATCGAAAGCACTGTCCCCACCAATACGACCGCCGTGCCGAAGTCGGGCAGCAGGATGACGCCGCCGATTGCCGCTACAGCGAGGGCGATTTGCATCAGCGTGTGGCGCGAATTCACGAATCCGGAGCGCACCGTCGTCATCCAGGCGATGAAGACGATCATGGCGGGCTTAGCGAGCTCCGATGGTTGCACGTTCGTGAAACCGAGGTGAATCCAGCGGTGGGTCTTCGTGTCCAGAACATAGGCCGCAATCAACAGCACGAGGGTGACGCCGAGCGTGGTGAAAGCGACCGACGGTGAGGCAAGCTTGCGGTAGTCCTTCTGGCTCAGCAGCGTCATCGCGGCGAGCCCAAGGAGCGCCGCTACGGCTTGGCGAACGGCGAAGTAGTAGCTGTGCTCACGGTAGCGAATTTCCGCCACGATCGAGCTGGCGCTGAACACCATTACGAGACCGAAGGCTGCCATGGCGAGCACGGTGAAGAAGAGAATCCAATCCATACGCCCACGTGACATCGGTCAGTTCCTTCCCGCCTTGGCCGGCTCGGCCAACGCCTGTACCAGTTCTTTGAAGACCCGTCCGCGATGCTCGTAGCTTGTGAACTGGTCGTAGCTCGCACATGCCGGCGCGAGCAGCACTACGTCGCCAGGAACGGCATACCGGGCCGCATGATCGATGGCGGCCTCGATGGTGCCGCAAGCGACTTGTGGAATGTCCGCGCCGAGATGGCCGGCGATCTTCCCGGCAGCCGCTCCAATGAGTAGCGCGCCCGCGACATGGTTTTTTAACGCACGGGCAATAGGGCGGTAGTCGCTACCTTTGTCCTTACCGCCGAGAATGATCCACAGCGGGTTATCGAAGGCTTCGATGGCCTTCAAAGCAGCGTCGACGTTGGTCGCTTTCGAGTCGTTGTACCAGGCGACGCCGTTGCGGTCGCGGACGAATTCGATTCGGTGTTCGACACCAGGGAATGTGCGTACGGCGGCGGCAATCTGTTCGAGCGAGGCGCCGGCGAGGTGAGACGCGCCCGTGGCGGCGAGAACGTTCTCCACATTGTGGCGGCCGCGCAGGGGGATGTCGCGAACCGGCATCACAGGGTCGTCGTCGAGAACGACCATGCCGTCTTGCACGTACAGGCCGGGTGTCACCGGGCGGTCCTGGCTGAACCAGACGGGCCAGCCTTTGGTGAGTGCGGCAAATTCCGTGCAGGCTTCATCCTCGGCGTTGAGCACGGCGAAGCTTTTCTCGCGCTGCGTGGTGAACAGGCGAGCTTTAGCCGACTTATACGCCTCCATTGTCTTGTGTCTATCGAGGTGGTCGGGCGTCACGTTGAGGCAGACAGCGACCTTCGCGGTGAAGTTGGAAACCGTCTCCAATTGGAAGCTCGACAGTTCGAGCACCAGCCAGGTATCTTCGTTTGAGGCGCCGATCAACGAGGTGGGTGGCGTGCCGATGTTGCCTCCGACGAGTGCGTCGATGCCGCTTTGCGCAAGGATGTGGCCGATCAGCGCCGTAGTGGTTGTCTTGCCGTTCGATCCGGTAACGCCCAGCACAGGCCCGGTCAGGAAGTAGCTGGCCAATTCCAGTTCCCCGATGACGGGTATGCCGCGCCCGCGCGCCGCTCCGAGGATTGCCAAATCGCTCGGTACGCCTGGTGAGAGGACGACGAGGTCCTGACCCAACGTGGGATCATCAACCTGGGGTACGAAGGTCACGTCCTCCAACGCGGCCCGCGTCTCGGCAGGGAGATCGGCAAACGGCTTCTCATCGCTCGCAGTCACCAAGGCGCCCTGCGCGCGCAACAGGGCGATTGCGCTCAGTCCGGACTTGGCCAGACCGAGTACAGCCACCGACGATCCCTGTAACTCAACTCCCGCGACCTTCACTGTGTGCTTTCTGCCTCTATCTCAATTTCAATGTCGTGAGCGCAAATAGCGCCATCACGAGACCGGCGATCCAGAATCGCGTGATCACTTTGGCCTCGTCCCAGCCCAATTGCTCGAAGTGGTGGTGCAACGGCGCCATTAGGAAGAGCCGCCGCCCGCGGAAACGCACGCTCGCCACCTGCAGGATCACCGACAGCGCTTCGACAACGTAGACGCCGCCCACAAACGGAAGTAGTAGTTCCTGCTTGATAAGAACCGCCACCGTACCCATGGCGCCGCCCAACGCAAGCGAACCAACGTCGCCCATAAAGATCTCCGCCGGATGCGCGTTGAACCAGAGGAAGCCCATCGCCGCGCCCGTGGTGGCGGCACAAAAGATGCTGAGCTCGGCCGCACCCGGCAAGCGCACCAATTCGAGATAGGTCGATAGCTCGCGGTGGCCGCTCACATAGCACAGCACGGTCATTGCGCCGGCCGCGATGATCATTAAGCCGCTCGCCAGGCCGTCGAGCCCGTCGGTGAGATTCACGGCGTTGGCCGAACCCACGAGAATGAACAGCAGGAATGCGAAGAAGAAGATGAAGGCCAGTGGATAGGTGAACGGGGAGCCGAGCAGCGAGTCGATCAACAGGTCGGGTTTCAGCGATTTGAAGAAGGGCACGTTCATTGACGTGCTGTATTGTCCCCGGGAATGCAAGATGAGAAGGAAGATGCCGATTATCGTTGCAGGCACGCACTGCAGAGCGAATTTTGACAGCGCACTCAAACCCAGGCTGCGTTTCTTGGCCACCTTGGTGTAATCGTCGATGAATCCGATGGCGCCATAGCTGATCAAGCCGAAGAGGGCGATCCACACATAGAGATTGCGCAAGTTGGCCCACAGCAGCGTGGGCACGACGATGGAGGCAATGATGAGCAGCCCGCCCATCGTCGGCGTTCCCGCTTTTTTCTGATGCGAACGTGGGCCTTCCTCTCGGATGTACTGCGTAAATTGGAAACGGCGCAGGCGCGAGATTACGAATGGGCCAAGAATCCAACTGATCAGTAGCGCCGTGAGCGCGGCAAACGCCGTCCGGAACGTGACATAGCCGAACAATCGGAGGGGGCCCCAAAGCGGAGCGAGCAACTCGAACAGGAGCCAGTAGAGCATGTTTACCGCGCGGCCTCCCGCCGAAAAAAAAAGGCGCCGTCCTGATCTCGCCGCAACGGGCGTGACAGAACATGGGCTGCGTCCCAAGATGTACCTGAATATGAAAAGACGGCGCCTGCTCTCCCAACGAGCACTGACAAAACGCGGACCGCCCGGCGGGGTTGCCACCGGACAGCCGCGTACTCAGCCAAATGGCTAAGATCGAATGCCACCGCCGGAGCGCTCATGCTCGCGCCTCCTTGCGGTAGCCAAATGTCTGCAGAATGCGACGGGCGACCTCACGATCGTCGAAGGGGATCGTGCGGTCCTTCAACACCTGATAAGGCTCGTGCCCTTTGCCCGCGATGACGATGAGATCACGTGGCCGCGCCTCCTGGATTGCCTTGAGAATGGCGCGTTCGCGATCCGGCTCGCATACGTGCGGCGTGTCGGTGCGGCGCAGCCCGACGAGCGCATCGTTGATGATCGCCAGCGGGTCTTCGCTACGCGGATTATCGCTTGTGAGTACAACGTAGTCGCTCAGTTCGCCTGCCGCCTGGCCCATCAACGGGCGCTTGGCGCGGTCTCTGTCGCCGCCGCAGCCAAACACAGTCAACACGCGGCCGGGGTTTAATTCGCGCGCGGATCTTAGAGTGTTACGCAGCGCATCGTCGGTATGCGCGTAGTCCACAACAATGAGAAACGGTTGGCCTTCGTTGATGCGTTCGAAGCGTCCCGGGACGGCCGCACAGGCCTCCAGGCCGCTCACGATCAGTTCCGGTGAGAGGCCAAGGGACAAACCCGCGCCGAAGGCAGCCAGCAGATTGGCGACGTTGATTCGCGCGGCCAGCGGTGAACGCAGGGTGTAACTTGCGCCTTTCCACTCAATACAGAAGCGCAGGCCATCGAAGCCGGACTCCACATCGCGTGGGCGCAAAACGTCTTCTCCTTCCGCATCTCCGGAGGCCGAATACCAGATGACGGTGGTGGCGGCATCGAGCTTGAGCTTGCGCGCCCAGGCATCGTCGGCATTGAGCACGGCGTAGCGCGGAGCCGGAGCATCCTGGCGGAGGAACAGCCGCGCTTTGGCGGCGAAGTAGTCCTCTAGTGTCCGGTGAAAGTCCAGATGATCACGCGTGAGATTTGTGAAGACGGCGGTGAAGACATCGAGTCCCCAAACGCGCCCCAACGCAAGAGCATGCGAGCTGATCTCCATTACCGCGTGGGTGCCGCCCTTTAGCCGCAGTGCTTCGAAAAGTTCGTAAATTTCCAACGATTCCGGGGTCGTGTTGGGCGCGGGCAGCACTTCCTCGCCGACGTGATACTCGATCGTGCCGAGCAGCGCCGTCACCAGCCCAGCTTTCCGCAAGACTGAGTCGATCAGGTAGGCGGTGGTGGTTTTGCCATTGGTTCCCGTAATTCCGATCACCGTAATTGCACGCGCGGCTTCAATGAACAACGTGCGCGCCATTAGGGCCAGAGCCTTATGACCGTCTTCGACGTGAATCCACAGTCCGTTGAAGTCTTCTGGCGCATCGAGATCGCTGACGACCGCGACGCAGCCGCGCTCCATCGCCTGGCGTGCGAACTTGCGGCCGTCGGCTTTCGCTCCCGCGAATGCGACGAACACATCGCCGGGAGCGGCTTTGCGCGAATCGAAACACAAACCCATTACCGCGATTGACCCTGCCCCGCCGGGCAGCGGCGCGCGTAGGTCCACGCCTTCGAGCAGCGCTTCGAGTTGGACTGCGATGGGAATCGAGTGTCTCCTGATTCTTTCGGCTATCGTGCGAACGTTACGCGCACTCTGTCGCCACCTGCGATCAACTGTCCGGGCGCCGGATGCTGGGCACGCGCCAGTCCACGCCCCACGGTTTCCACTTCCAAGCCGAGGTGAACGCATTCTCGTAGAACCGCGCTCAACGTCATGCCCTGAAAGTCCGGCACGCGGGGTCCAATGACGACGCCATTCGCAGCGCTCTCGGCGGCTGCCTGCAACGCTTCCGCTACTTCGCGGTCGGCAATTGCCGGTGCATCACTTGCATCGGAGAGCATGCGTCCTGGTTCCGGCGCCGCCGGCTTGACAGGCTCTACGTCGGGAAGGTCGCGCGCCACACGCCGGATTCTCATCGACGCTTCGGCGATGTCGCGAAACACAGGAGCAGCCAGCACACCGCCGAATTCCTTTGCGCCGTTAAGAGTTACCACGATCACCACGTTCGGGTTTACCACCGGCGCAAAGCCGAGAAACGTTGCGTTGTACACGTGGGTGTAGCGACGCGACTGCAGGTCGAAAATTTGCGCTGAGCCGGTCTTGCCGCCCGCGGTAAATCCGTCCATCTTCGCGTTCTTACCCGTTCCGCGCAGCACGACCTGCTCCATCAACTTGCGCATCAGAATCGCTGTCTCGGGGCGAAGCACCTGGCGCGGCTTCTCGGGGACTTCCTGCACGGGTTCTTCGCCAGGACGCTTTTTCCACATCACCAGCTTCGGCTGCACAAGGAAGCCGCCGTTGGCGATCACCGAGGCCGCCTGCGCCAACTGCACCGTCGTTGTGCCGATTTCGTGGCCCATGGAAACATAGGCCACCGATCCCTTGTTCCAGCGCGCCAGAGGCCGCACCATGCCCGGTGATTCACCCGGCAACGGAAGACCCGTGCGCTTGCCAAACCCAAAGTGGCCAGTCAGATAGGTATGCAGATTCTGTGGCCGCACAGCCAGTCCGACTTGTGCGGCGACAACATTGCTCGAAAGCACGAAGCCGTCTTCCATCGTCAACGCTCCGTAGCGATGGTGATCGTGGATTACTTGCCCAAACACGTTGATCAGGCCGCCACCGCCGCTGAACCCATCCGAAGGCCGCAAGCGCGTCACTTCATAGGCGGTGGACCAAGAGAAGGTCTTGAACACCGAACCCGGCTCGAATGGCACGCTGGTGGCTTGATTGACACGCCGCGCCAGATCCTGCGCCGAATCGGGCGTGTCGTTTGGGTCGAAGGTGGGATAGCTCGACATCGCTAAAATATGACCGTTGCGCGGGTCCATGATCACGACGCTTCCGGTGGTGCATTTGTTGCGGGTTACCGCGGTTGCCAGCGCCTGGTCGGTGATAAACTGCAGGCGGCTGTCGATGGTGAGTGCGACGGTACGGCCGGGCACGGGCGGCACCTCGATGTGAGCATCCAATCCGCGGCGTCTGACGTCGGTGGTCATCCGCACACGGCCATTGCGCCCGCGCAGGTCGTCGTTCAAACCCAACTCGATACCCGCATTTCCGCGCTGCTCCTGATCCACCGCGCCAATGAGGTTCGCGCCCAACGTTCCATTGGGATAAACCCGCTTGCCTTCCTTAAGCAGGTCGACCCAGTCCAGTTGCAGTGCGCGTAAGCGTTCACTCTCTTCGCGGGAGATAGTGCGCTTGACCCACATGAACGCCTTATTGCGCTTCTGAAAATCCTGAATCTTAGCGCGCAATTCGCGTGCGTTGAGGCGGAGCACCCGGGCGAGAATTTCGGCGGATACGCTCGCGTTTGCCAATGCGCGCGGATTCACGGAAACCGAATCGAGTTCGACGCTCATGGCCAGCCGGCGTCCCTGAGCATCGAGAAGCTCCCCGCGAGGCGCTTGAATCTCCTGCTGGCGTTCGTGCTGGCCACTGGCCATCTTCACGTACTCGTCGTGCTTGACCACTTGCAGCATCACCAGGCGCACGAAGATGACCAAGGCCCAGATCACGGCGATCCGGGCGAGGATGAATAATCGTTTCTGGCCTGCACTGGCCGCGGCGGGTGCGCTCTCGAACGGCTCCATGTCGATACTCTTTCAGACCGCGGTACGGAGGGCTGGAGCGGCGCTTTAGCGCAGGCCCCGATTCAACGCTAGCGACTCTTCATCGGCGGGCGCGATGTCATGGACTCGGCGCGGCGCCGGCTTCATACCGTGTAACTTGGCGAGTTGTTCAAGGTGTTCCGGACTGCGCAACACCGCGTTGTCCAGTTGCAGCGTGCGGCGCATGTCCATCAATTCGGCGTGCTGCTTTTCCAGCCGGTTCAACTGATAACCGGCGAGCAGACGGTAAGCGGCGGGAAGCAACTGCCCGACCACGAGCAGCACGACGACGGAAGCGATGCCGATAAAACGCCAGCAGGCGTTGCGCACCTTCGGATCGGCGTGCCGCACGACGCGCGAGTTGTCGATCGTCTTGATCCAAAGGCAGACGTCTTCGTTCGGGAGGGCCCGCACGAAAGAGTCCTGCCGGTCGTAGT
>DASRHX010000195.1:0-3579 GCA_035650295.1 Bryobacteraceae bacterium
GCGCGGTCTCCAATACCTTGCAACTCGTCAAACCCCGGCACGAGGGCCATGCTCATCCGCAGCGCCGTCCAGTTGCTCCGCCCGAAGTTCGGATTCACCGTGAAGGAAAACACCCGTCCGTCCTCGCGCGCCTCCGACAGCGCGAACGTCTTCACCACGCCCTCCAGCTCCTTCGTGTGCTTCAGTAGCTCGAGCGGATTGTCGGACTTCGGCGGATTCGCTTCGGCCTCCTTCTTCGCCCGGTAGGTTTCCGCCTGCGCCTCCGCCATCGCCTTTTCCCGCAATTGCGCGAAGGCCTCTACAGTCGTGTAATAGGCGCAGCCGTTCTCTCCCTGCTCCGTGATTGGGCCCGAACGCTGAATCGTCACCCCCAAAAGCTGCTGCACGTCAGCCCCTGTCAGCAGATCGCACGCACGTCCGCGAAATGCCGCCGTGTTGCTCACCGGCGTGCGGTTCTCACCCTCAATCATTCCGGTTACGGCTTGCTTGGCTTTGTACACCCCATACATGACGCCCGCGATAGCCAAAACCCCGAGCAACACTACGACGCCGCCCACCACCAGCAGCAGCTTCGTCAGCCCGCCACCCTGCTTCTTCTGGACCACCGGGGCAGCCGGTACCGGTGCTGGCTGCGCCGCGGGAGCTTGCTGCGCCCCCTGTACTGGCCGGCCACATTTTCCGCAGAACGCCCCCGTTACCTCCGCGCCGCAATGCAAGCAAAACGATCCCATGTCACTCCTCCTATAACCGGCAATGATACTGCTGATGCCGCCTGAATGGAGACTACACTATTTCTTCGTCGGATCGAATGGCACGAAGCTGCTTGCCTGCTTCGGATCGCCGCTGCCCGCGTAACGCGCAACGACAGGATACGGATAGATCGGAAGAGCCTGCTCTTGCGTCGCCTTCGGCGATCGGCGCGCCATCAACACCGTTGGCGGTTGGCCCTTTTCCACCCAGTTTTCCAGCGCCGTGAGCGCGTCGAAGTCTGTTAGTCCCGGCCCGCCCGCGCAATGGTGAACACCGGGCATGAGGAACAACCGGAAGAAATCTTCCGTCTTAGCGCGGCCGCCCATCGCCTTCATGACCCCCTCGTAGTAGCCGATCGAAGACGTCGCGATGATGCCCCCATCGGCCAGCCCGTGCCACATCAACATCTTTCCGCCGCGAGCTTTAAAGGCGGTTAGATCGTACGAAGTGGCATCGTAAATCTTACGCGCCCTTGCAAGCGTCGCGGGATCGCGGTCGAAATTGAACTTCAATGGATCCACATCGGCACGCGGCTGCGCGTCGGCGAGATATCTCAGGAACTGTTGCACGACTAAATAATTGAGTGTTGGCGATGCGGCTTCCCCCGGCCGCGGATTGCTGAAATTCCATCTCGCCCACTCGGTTTCCGTTCCGGGAATATATGGGTAGGCGTACAGGAGCTGGCCTTTGGAATTCGTCACCGGTGTCATCAGCCGCTGGATCGCCTTTACTTGAACCGGCATCAGACAATCGGGACTGCCGGCCGCCGTCTTGCAGGCGATCATCTCTGGCTTCCAAGCACAGCGGCCCGGTTCGGTCACCAGTCCGAGATCGACTCCGGCTTGGGCGCCGCATGTCGCAAGTACGGACTTATGCACGGCATCGGCTGACGCTTGATTGAGTACCGATCCACCTTTGCCATCGCTGAACGCTTGTGTGAACCACGCCGCGGCAATGACGCCTCTCCCGGTGAGATCGTAAACGGGCGCAATTGGCATCACTGCGTCGAAATCTTCCGGGAATCGCTGCGCCTCCATCAGGACTGCCTGGCCGCCTTTCGAGCAGCCCACCATATACGAGTGCTGAATGGGCCGGCCGTAGTAGCGGGTAGTAATGGCCTTGCCCGCGAGCGTGACTACATGGTTGCTGCGCCACGCAAAGTCCTCTTGCAGATTAGGTGCACCGGCCGCCCAGATCCCGTCGAATCCGAAAATGCCGTCGTGTCCGCCGTTTCCCGTAATCGAGGCATACCCACGCGCCAGGCCGCCATTGCAGGCAGCACCATTTGTTACTCCGCACATTCCGCCGCACGCCGCAAAATAGAAGTTCCCATTCCAATCCGGCGGCAGCGGCAACCGCAATTCGAACTTGTTCTGAGGCGCCACATATCCGGTCACCCGGCAGTATTGCTTGATGCGGGACGATCCGGCGGGAGTGGAACTCATCCAAAACGGATTCTCAAATTCGCCGCTTGCCACCTCCGCCAACCTCGCCGAAGTGATCCTGGTGGGCGCGTCACGTATGCCTTCAAAGTCGACCTGACTCAGTGAGGCGCACGCCGCCGCGGCCGGGTCGGAGCTTTGTGCCGACGCGGCTCCGACGAACATCAACGCCAGACATTCAAGGGCAAGAACCACTGGCCTTTTCATTCTGCCCTCATCATACTCCCGCCGGTCACAGCCAATCGAATTCGCTGTCGACCCATTGGACCAACAACTTCCGGTCCAATCGCCGCCGGTCACTTTGGCCGCTAAGCTATCTTTCCCACGGAGGTTTTATGCGACTTGACACTCACTTGATAACCGAAAGACTGAATCCACAGTGGCTAATGCAAAATGTAGACGTCGACTACGCAGAAAAGATTCGTGACGTTTTCATATCTGCTTGAATCGGCGTCCATCGGCGGCTAGATGTACGCGGCTACTTCCCCTGCACCATCCGCTCAATGAGCGTCGCGATCGTCTGGTGCTCCACGGCGCTGTTCAACCGCAGTACGTTCGACATCAGCGCCACCAGATACACCTTCCCCTGCGACTCCACAATCGCCACCGAGTGCATCAGGTTGGTCTGATTCCCGCGGTACTGCAGGCACTTGAAGCCCGGCTCGGGAGTGCACTCAAACAGCGAACCGCTCTTGAAATACACGAGCGCGTTCGTCAGCGCCGGCGACGAAGCATAGCGATACCGCGGGCGCGCAAAGTAAATGAGCCGTTTCAATTCGAGGCTCGACCACGCGTCGACCAGTTTGCCCTGCTCGATCTTCACCAACAATCGCAGCAGTTCGTTGGGACTCGCATAACTGCCCGACCCCGGAAATTGCTTTCCACCGCCGCTAGTAAAGAATGTGCCCACGCGCAACTTGTTCGTGTCCAGTCCACTCGCAGTGAACGCGTCCTGCTGTGGAGCGAGCGACTTGGCGATGCGCTCGCCCTGTGGCATTGTGGCCAGCCAGGCGTCAGCCTTCTTGGGACCGTCGCCCGTTCGCATTTGCGGGTAGTTTGCGCCGTACTCGCGCATCAACACGGACTCTTTCCAAACCTGCGAAGCCGCCGCGTTCGAACTCTGGCTCAGCATGTGGTCCATCCACTCATACACGCTGAACTTGTCGCCAATTTCCAAACGCCGGTTCACAATGGCCGCTTGTCCGTCGTTGTAGAACGGCACCGTCTTGCCATCGCGATGCACCACCGGTTCCGCTGTCACCACGGTCTCGCGCATCAGCTTCTCGCGCGCCACCGTATCGCTCGGGAATATCCGTTTCAATTCGCCAAACACACCAGAGGCGACAAACAGCTTCGCCACACTGCCCGGAATGTACTTCTCATCGGC
>DASRHX010000196.1:0-2076 GCA_035650295.1 Bryobacteraceae bacterium
AGAATAGGACTGAGTGCACCGTCTTTGTCTAGTCCCCCTCGTTGCCTTTCCAATCTTGGCCCAGTTGCGAGGCGCAGCCGTCTTTCCCGTAACCAGCGAAATCGCCTCCTGGGGTGAGGGCGCTTTCATCGGCGGCAAGCGCGTAGCCGGCGGTTTTTTTAGCCGCGGTGGATGTATCACCGATTGGAATGGGGATGGTCAAGCGGATCTGATCCTCAACGAAATCGAAGCCGGCGAACCGGATGGCGCGATCGGAAAAATGGTGGCCCTGCTCGCTCCCGATTGGCGCTACGAACTCATCGACACGGGTGCTTCGTTCCGCGACTGCCTCGGCCTCGAGCTTCACAGCAGGCGCGGAGTGCTCATCACGCACCGTCAGATGCAGCTTCGCTTCTATCAGCGCACCAGCGGCCGCAAGCCGAACTATCGTGAGATTTACTCCATTTACACCGCTTCGGCACAAAGCGGACTGGCGCAAGCCGACATCGACGGCGACGGCCGCCGCGATCTCCTTCATGGCAACTACTGGCTGAAGGCCCCCGAGAAGTTCGATCTCGGCTGGCGCCTCTTCGCCCTCCACACCTGGTTCGACACGCCTCGCTCGGCAATGGTCCGCATCGCCACGGCGCATCTGAATGGAAAGCTGGTCGTGGTGGAAGCGGAGAGCGAAGCCTCGCCGGCGCGCCTTGCCTGGTTTGAACCACGCGCGGACCCGCACCGGTTGTGGATCCAGCACGACATCAAAGTTAAGGGAGGCCTACACAAGCCACAGGTGCTCGTCAGTGACGGAGACGGGACGGTTCTGGTCGGGGAAGACAATGGCCCCGGCTCCCGGCTCTTACGCGTAACGCTCGCTACCGGCGCTATCGAGAACGTGTCCCGATCGCGGGGTTATCTCGCCGCCTCATCCGGTGGAAGCGCAATAGCCGAACGCAAGTAAGCGTCGTCGCCGCTGATCCAATCCTCCCTACGCGGTGAGAATAGATCGAGCGCAACCGCATCCTCCAACGCCACCACGGCATGCGGCATGTTCGGTGGAATCTGCATCACTTCGCCCGCCTCCACAATCCGCTCACCATCGTCGAAAATGAACCGCAGCCGCCCCGCTTCCATCACTGTGCATTGCTCGTTTTCATGGTGATGCCGCGGCACCACGGCCCCAGCTTTCAGGAACAACCGGGCCACGGTCATTCGCACGGTATGAATGGCCTGCCGCTGCACCAGTGGGTTCAGTTGTTCGCGTTCGATCCGGTCCCATCGATGAATCGCCATAGCGGGCGTAGTGTATCATGAGGCTCTAGCATGATCTCTTTCCTTCAGAGGCGCCCATGAAAGGGATCGTCCTCGCCGGCGGGCTAGGCAGCCGCCTTTACCCTCTGACAAAAATCACCAACAAACATCTGCTTCCGATTTACGACAAGCCAATGATCTATTACCCGATCCAGACGCTTGTCGACGCGGGAATTGAAGAGATTCTCGTGGTCACCGGGGGCCGCAACGCGGGTGACTTCCTGCGCCTATTGGCGAACGGCAAAGGCTTCGGACTCAAACATCTGAATTACGCCTACCAGGAAGGGGAAGGTGGCATCGCCGACGCACTCGCCCTCGCCGAGCATTTTGCCGAAGGCGATCGCATCTGCGTGATCCTCGGCGACAATCTCGTGGAAAATAGCATTCGCGGCGCCGTGGACGCATTTCGCGCACAGCCGGCGGGAGCGAGGATTCTGCTCAAAGAAGTCACCGACGCCGAGCGTTTCGGCGTGGCCGAGATTGCAGGCGACCGGATCCTTGGTATCGAAGAAAAGCCTGCCAAGCCTAAAAGCAATTACGCCGTAACGGGCATCTACCTGTACGACGAATCGGTCTGGCAGAAGGTGAAGACGCTTGAGCCCAGCGCGCGCGGCGAGCTGGAAATCACCGACGTAAACAACGCCTATATCCGCGAAGGGACGATGACGTTTTCCTACATTGACGGCTGGTGGACCGATGCGGGTACGTTTGAATCGCTGCTACGCGCGGCAAATCTGGTTGCCGAAAGCCAGAAGCCCAACTCGGAGTCGGTCGCGGCCGATTGAG
>DASRHX010000197.1:0-3870 GCA_035650295.1 Bryobacteraceae bacterium
CTCGACTGGCAGCTCACTCCCGAATTCGCTTACGATCCCGGCTTCCATTCGCCCATCGAAATCCTCTTCATCGCCGAATCGCTTTCGTCAACCCGCATCGAATTCGAACATCGCATTGACGCCTTCGGTGACAAGGCCGCCAGTATGCTCCCCATTCTCGCCTCCGACGGCGGCTGGTTTGGCATCCTTGTGCGCTTTGTGCAACAGGCACAAGCCGCATAGGCGCATTTCTTGGGCGCGCTTTGCCACGCCATATGAAACTTCCCTGCGCCCTGATATACTCAGCACCCATCCGGCCCCGGGACGCGTCTCGCCGCCCCGCCGGAACGTCATCGCTGGGAGGCAACGTATGCGCTCTGCTCGCTGGGTCAGCCGCGTAATCCTGCTCGCCGCTCTTGTCCAGGCGGATCTCTTTGGTCAAGGGGAACGCGCTACCGTCACCGGCGCCGCAACCGACAAAACCGGCGCCATTATCATCGGCGCTAAGGTGTCGATTCGCAATATCGCAACCAACGTTATCGCGAGAACGACCACCAACAATGCCGGCATCTTTTACCTCACATCGCTCAATCCGGGCCGGTATGAGCTGCGCGTCGAACAGACCGGCTTCCGCCCCGCCGTAGTCAACGACATCCCGCTCGGTGCGGGACTTACCGCCACCTTCGACGTCTCTCTCGAGATCGGTTCTGTCTCCGAGGCAATCGAGGTTCAAGCAAACGCCGTGCAGCTCGAAGCGCAGACCACCGCGCTAGGCAAGGTTTTGCAGACTTCCACCATTAACGGCCTTCCCCTGATCGGCCGCAACGTGCTCCAGTTGGTATCTCTGTTGCCTGGCGTCACGCCGGTTGGCGGCGACACCAACGGCGACGCAACCAACGCGAAAATGAGCGGCGGCTTCGCCCGCGACAACGGCGTGCTTACCGATGGTGGCGAAAGCCGCGCCACGGTAAATTCCAAATCGGCGTTCACGATTCCCATGGAATCAGTCGCCGAGTATCGCGTCGACACCGCCACATACGCCGCCGAGTTTGGCCGCGCGGCTGGCGGCGTGGTCAATCTCGTCACCAAGTCTGGTACCAACGTCTTTCATGGTTCGCTCTACGAATACTTCCGCAACGACGCGCTCAACGCGAATACGTGGACGAACAACCGCAGCGGCGTGCGCAAGGGCGTATTACGCCGCAATGAATACGGAGGGTCGCTCGGCGGGCCGATCATCAAAAACCGCACCTTCTTCTTTGCTAACTACGAACGCAGCCGCCAGAGCGGACCCATCCAATCTCTCAACACCGTCCCCACCCCAGCGCAGCGCTCGGGCGACTTTAACGGGACGCTCGATCCACAATCGCGGCAGGTGATCGTCTACGATCCCAATACCACGCGCTTCAATCCCGCCAATGCCAGCCAGTCGATTCGCGACGCGTTTCCCGGCAACCGCGTACCAACCAACCGCATCAACAACGTCTCCTCGAACGTCCTGAAATACTGGCCCGCATCGAATCGTCCCGGCGAAGGCCCGGCGCAGTTCAATAACTTCTTTACGACAGGGAGCCGCATTACCGCCAATGAAATTTGGGTCCTGCGCCTCGACCACAACTTGAACGATAAGCACCGGCTCTTTGGCCGCTTCAATGGCCGCTTGAGTGAGTCGTACTCGAGCGGCCTCGACGATAGCCTGGTCGCTCTCGTGCCGCAGACCATTGCCACTTCGCCTGCCTACAGCGCGCTGATTAGCGAAACCTCCACGTGGACCCCCAGCCTGCTCGCTGAACTTCGCTTCAGCTACACGCGGATCATGAACAAAAGCGAATGGGATGGCAAGGGATTCGATATCAATTCGCTCGGCTTTCCTTCGAGCGTTGTCGCCGCCATGGGCTACCGCCCATTCCCCAACATCAGTGTCTCGCAGTACACCGTCGGCACCGGCCTTTCGGTCACCAGCGGCAGCTCGGCAGAGGTCAGCGGCCTCAACGGCGCTAATAAATCCCAGTCGCCGCAAGACACCTGGCACCTGCAGTATCACGTCACGCACCTGCGCAATCGCCACAAGTTCAAAATCGGCACGGACCTCGAGCTGCTCCGCCTGAATACCTTCGCCACCAACAGCCCGGCAGGCGCCTACTTCTTCGACCGCCTCTACACGCAGGGCCCTGATGCCCTCACCCGCACCACCAACGGCGGACATGGCTTCGCCAGCTTCCTCCTGGGCGTGCCGGTTTCCAATCGCCAAAGCTTTGACCCCGCCCTCACTCTGTACCGCCGTTTCTTTGGCGTCTACTTTCAGGACGATATTCAAATCACTAAGAATCTCACCGCCAACCTCGGCCTCCGCTACGAGTATCAAGAGCCATGGGCCGAAAAATACGGCCGCATCGGCTACTTCGATTTCGACGGCATTGAACCCGTCACGGGAGCCAAGGGCACTTACAGATTCCTGGCCCCCGGCCAGTTCCAAACCGATCCGCGCCGCAAGAACTTCGCGCCACGCGTGGGCCTTGCTTACCGTTTGGGATCGAAGTCGGTCATTCGTGTGAGCGGCGGATACTTCTATGCCGCCAGCGATACCATCAACGCTGGAACCTCCGATTGGGGAAACGGACTCTTTACTCTCTTTGAAGGAAGCCTTGGCGCGCCAAGCCCATTTCCGAACACGCCGCCCCCAGGGGGATCGTGGTCGAACCCGTTCGCCGCGGGCCTCCCGCAGCCCGACCGCAATAGCACCTTCTCCGGACAGAACCTGCGCACGTACAACCGCAACCACCCCCTGCCAATCGTTTCCAACTGGACATTCAATATTCAGCGCATGTTGACCTCGACCATCCTCGTCCAGGCTGGCTATGTCGGTAACCGCATCATGCACATTGTGCAAAACCGCTTTTACAATCAGAACAATCCCGCCGACCTTGTCCTCGGTGCGCAACTGCTCCAGCAGGTTCCGAATCCCTTCTTCGGTAAAATCACCACCGGCAACCTAAGCTTCCCCACCGTGCAGCGCCGCCAGCTTCTGCGCCCCTATCCGCAGTACCTGCAAGTGCTCATTCCGCGCGACGGCTATGGCGACGGCAACTACCACAGCGCTCAATTCCAAATCGACAAGCAGTACAGCCACGGTCTCACGCTGTCCGCCAGCTACACGATCTCGAAGACCATCGCCAACGTGTTCGAGTCCGACGCTACTGAGGCGTTCCCGCAAAACGCCCTCTACAACTCGCGCTATAACCGCACCATCGAACCGAACGACATCCCGCAGCGCGTCGTGTTGAGCTACCTGTATGACATGCCCTTCGGCAAGGGTAAGAAGTTCCTCAACAACGGCATCGCTGCCGCCGTCGTCGGCAACTGGCAGATGAGCGGCATCACCGTTCTGCAGAGCGGTACGCCCATCCGTATCGCAGGCGCAGATAATACGAACCTGTACGACTTCTCACTCAGTGTCGGCCGCGGCGACCGCATCGGAGAACCCGTTCTAGCTTCCGGCGACAAGAACACGCAGCGCTACTTTAACACCAGTGCATTCGCGCAGTCGCCTGCATTCTCCATACCCACCGACTCCCTCACCCAGCCGCAGCTGCGCAACTACGGACGCCGCAACTTCGATATCGCCTTCATTCGTAATCAGCCCATCAAGGAGAGGTACAACGTACAACTACGGGCTGACATTACGAACTTCTTTAACACGCCGGCGCTTAGTCTGGGGACCGGTTCGAGCGTCACAATTGGCACGCCGCAATTCGGACAGGTGCTAACCGGAGGCGCTGCGCGCAACATCCAACTCGCCCTACGCTTCACCTTCTAACGCGGAAGCGAAAGGTTAGCTGCGGCTGCGTCCGTTCGTGCGGATGGCATTCAACTCGGCGCTCAGTTCCCCGA
>DASRHX010000198.1:0-7260 GCA_035650295.1 Bryobacteraceae bacterium
AAGGGCATCAAAGCCACATGCAAGACGTTGTGGGGCAGCAAATAGCTAAGGAAGAGTGACGGCGACAGATCTTCGCTGCCGTTGAAACTTCGATGAGTGTTCAACACCGGCCCGAGCAAACGCATTAATCTATCACGGAGAGTGCGTGGATGCATCTTTGCTTGCGCGTAGTGAGCCAGCGTTTATCT
Source organism: Bryobacteraceae bacterium (assembly GCA_035650295.1). Lineage (GTDB taxonomy): Bacteria > Acidobacteriota > Terriglobia > Bryobacterales > Bryobacteraceae > JAFLBB01. The sequence goes on from DASRHX010000198.1 coordinate 189, forward strand.
TCGAGCCGATCAACCTGGCGGATAACCCCAAACCGTGGATGCGGGCGAGTGCCCGGCTCGGGGCGAATCGTCCGGGACCCGGAGAAAGCGTCCGCCCGAATCCCCTGTGCCGTGCTCATCCCGTCACTTGACGGAAAACGCCCAAGGCGTGGATGTCGCTGAAACCGAAATGATCACGAGAGACGCGCAGGTCTAAGCGCGTGTGCGCCGGGAGGCCTGCCCCACTAGGCGACGTCCAGATCTTCGGGATCGAGATCGAGGCCAAGGTAAGTCGATTTACGGCCTCGGATTGGCCTGGCGCGGTCTTCGAACGAGACGGGCGGAGTGGATCTCGCAGGGCCGGGGGCGACGCTCAATTCCAATTCGTCTTTGCCCGCGGGCACACGGATGCGCAAAGTGGAGTTCAGAACGACCTTGCCGGAAGCCACAAGAACCGCCATGGGTTGCAAAATCAGCCGGTGGATGGTGCGCTTCAATTCACGCGCTCCGTACTGGCGGCTTGTTCCTTTCTCGAGGAGAAGTTTTCGCGCCGATTCGTCCACGCGGATGGCGAATGATTTCTGTCCTAAACGCGAGTCCACGAGTTTTTGCAGGTTCTCCAGCTGTTGGTCAAGAATGAGCTCGAGCGAGGCGGCGTCTAACGGACCGTAGGTGACGACACGGTCGATGCGGTTGTAGAACTCGGGCGAGAATTTTTTCTTCACGGCATTCATGCCGATCTGTTCGATTTTCTTCATGAGCGCACTGGCCGGCTCCAGTTCAGCCGTGGCGCCCGCCGCCTGTGGTTCCGCATTCTTGAAGGCGATGGCTTCGAAGCCGAATTGAGGAGCCAACTCCTTCATCATTTCGCGCGCACCGAGATTGCTGGTGAGGAAGATCATGCTTCGCTCGAAGCCGACGGAGGTGTTGTCGCCCAGCCGGAGAACGGCCTTGTCGAGGACTCCCAGCAGCATGCGGTTCAGGGAAGGGGCGGCTTTTTCGACCTCGTCGAACAGCACGATGGACATGCCGCAACGCTCCGAAGTGTAGGAATTCAGCTTGGCCTGGTTGAGCATGGGTTGGGTTTCGCGATGGCCGAGGTATCCGGGAGGCGCGCCAATGAGTTTGGCTACCTCGTGATCCATCTGAAATTCGCCGCAGTCGACTCTCAGGAAGTGCCGGTCGTTGCCGTGCAGCGATTCGGCGAGGCATTCCACGGTCCGGGTTTTGCCGGTGCCGGTCGGGCCGAGGAGTAGAAATACGCCGGCGGGCCGGCCTTCCGGCGCGAGGTGCGCCTGGAAAATCTGGACGTACGGAACGATCGCCTCGACAGCGGCGGGTTGTCCCACGAGGCTTTCGCCCAGCGATTGAGACAACTCTGCAGCACCTCCGAGCGACAGCTTCCGGAAACGGGGATTCATGATGTTAGGAAACCACCTGGGACACTGCGTGTCCGGCACGCTTTTGTCCACCGCCAGAGTAGCGCAAGGATGCCGGAAACTCGCGTGGGGGCGAGGCTTGGGAGGCGGAAATGAGAGGGTTCTAGCGAGAGGGTAAGCTGCTGAAATAACTGTCGATTAGCTCTGCTATGCGGCCTGAGGCGAGGCCATCTCCATAAGGGTTGTGAACGAGGGAGCGGCGCTCATACTCTTTTGGGTCGTCGAGGAGGGAATTGGCCTCGCGGCAAATGAGGGAGGGATCGGTGCCCACGAGGCGCACGGTGCCAGCCGAGACGGCCTCGGGCCGCTCGGTCTTTTCGCGGAGGACGAGAATCGGCTTGCCCAGCGAAGGCCCCTCTTCCTGGACACCACCAGAGTCGGTGACGAGCATGTGGCTGCGGCGCATGAGGTCGACGAAGCTGAGGTAGTCGAGGGGATCGAGGAGCGTAACGCCGGCGAGCCCACCAAGGCGCCGGTTCACGGTTTCGCGGACGTTGGGGTTGGGATGGACGGGATAAATCAGATGGACGTCGGGCCGCTGGGCCAGTTCGAGGAGGGCGTCGCAGATTCGTTCGAAGCCAGGACCGAAGCTCTCGCGGCGGTGAGCAGTGACGAGGATCATCTTCTTGTGCTCGGGCCAAGATGGACGCACAGGCGCCTGAAGAGAACCGGAGCCGAGGCGGCGCGCGACGGAGAGAACGGCGTCGATGCCGGTGTTGCCCGTGACGAAGACAGTGGCCGGCGGCACGCCTTCGCGGACGAGATTGGCGGCAGCCCAATCGGTTGCGGCAAAGTGCAACGTGGCGACGCGGGAGGCGAGGACGCGGTTGGCTTCCTCAGGGAAGGGCTGGCTGAGGTCGCCCGTGCGCAGGCCGGCCTCGACGTGACCGACGGGAACACCGCGGTAGAAGCCGGCGAGAGCGCCCGCAAAAGTAGTCGTGGTGTCGCCTTGGACGAGGACGAAGTCCGGCTTGGCCCGCTCGAACACGTTTTCCAGGGCGGCGAGCATGCGCGAGCAGGATTGAAGAAGGCTTTGGCCGGGCGTCATCAGGTCCAGATCGTATTCCGGTTTGATGCCGAAGACGCCGAGCACCTGATCGAGCATGCCGCGATGCTGCGCGGTGACACAGACAACCGGTTCAAGGCGACGCGGGGAGTTGCGCAAAGCCTCCACCAGGGGGGCCAGTTTGATGGCCTCCGGGCGCGTGCCGAAGATCGTAAGAATGCGGGGCACAGAATCCGGCCGGCGAATTGTGAGAGGGAAAGTTCGGCCTTATTTGTGGCGGTACGTGATGCGGCCTTTGGTGAGATCGTAGGGCGACATCTCAATGGTCACGCGGTCTCCCGCCAGCACTCTGATGCGGTTGCGGCGGAGCTTGCCCGCTAGGTGAGCCAAAACCAAACGCTCATCGATATCCAACTGAACGCTAAACTGGCCGGCGGGGAACTTTTCCACAACCGTGCCAGTAACTTCAATGCAATCCTCTTTACTCATTGACCTCCTTGCGGATCGATTTCATCGGGGGCGCGCACACGACAGACCCCGGGCGAAAGCTACTGGCAAGTATAGCGGATGGAGGACGGGAGAAATGAGTACGGGCGCCAAGGGCGGGAACCTCAATCCCCGATCCGTCGTCTGTTGTACTACCTTTGAGATGGACAACCGGAGGGTGGCTTGCTCTTATTTGAGAATGTCTGCGTCCTGGTGACGGGAGCGGGCAGAGGGATTGGGAAGCGCCTGGCCATCGGATTCGCTCAGCAAGGCGCGCGGGTCGGTTTGTTAGCACGCAGCAAGGCGGAGCTGGATCTGACCCAGTTGGAGATCGATCACGCGGGCGGAACGGCGTTGCGGTTACGCGCCGATGTGCGCCATTTGTTCGAAGTGCAGAGCGCGGTGGAGCGCATGCGGGCGCATTTCGGCACGGTGCACGCGCTGGTGGCGGCGGCGGGCGTACAGGGTCCCATCGGGCCGTTTGCCGAGAACGATTCCGACGACTGGTGGGAGACGATCGAAATCAATCTGCGCGGCGTGGTGAACTCCTGCCGGGCGGTGTTGCCGGACATGGTGCAACGCAGGCAGGGCAAGATTATCCTGCTCAGCGGCGGAGGGGGAAGCAGGCCTCGGGCAAACTTCAGTGCCTATGCCGCATCGAAGGCGGCGGTGCTTCGCTTCGCCGAGACATTGGCGGAAGAGGTGAGGAATCACAACATTCAGGTGAACTGCATGTCGCCGGGCGGCACGTACACACACATGACCGATGAGATTCTGCGCGCGGGCGAGCGGGCCGGATGGAAAGAGCAGGAAGACGCGCTGGAGGTGCGCGTGACGGGAGGCACCACGCCGGAGCGTCAGATGGGCCTGGCGGCGTTTCTCGCAAGCGAACGCTCCAATCACGTGAGCGGCAAGCTGATTCACGTCGAGGACGACTGGAAGCGGCTGGAGGGCGCAGCCGTGAATCCGGAACTGTACACATTGCGGCGTGTGATGAAGGCCTGAAGCTCCTTTGCCTATTGATTGGCTTGATAAACTGATGGCCGTAATGCGCAGCCTCGCACTCCCGATACTCGCGGTTCTGAGCGTAATTTGCTCGCCGGCGCAGCCGCCGAAGAAGAGGGTTCTCGCCATCGGCACGGCAAAGGGATTCCAGCACGAGGCGACTTCCCATGGGCTAGCGACGATCTGGAAGCTCGGCCAGGAGACGGGACTGTGGGATACGTTTATTCGCACGGACACGGAACTGCTGACCAAGAAGGCGCTGGAAAACAATGCCAAGAACCTCGATTATTTCGACGCCGTGGTGTTTTACACATCAGGCGAGTTGGAGTTGGACGATTCGCAGAAAAACGACCTGCTGAGCTTCATTCGCGACGACGGCAAGGGATTCATTGGCGCGCACTCGGCTGCCGATACCCTTTATCAGTGGCCCGAGTATGGCGAGATGCTGGGCGGATACTTCGATCACCATCCGTGGAACACGTTTCAAGCGCCTATGCTGGTGGAGGATTCCGAGCATCCGATCGTGAAGCATTTTCCCGCCGAGTTTACGGTACATGATGAGATCTACCAGTTCCGAAACTACTCGCGGGACCGGGTGCGGGTGCTGTTGCGGCTGGACGCGAAAAAGCTCGATTTACAGAACCAGAACGTGCATCGTACCGATGGAGACTTCGCCGTAGCGTGGATGCGGAATTACGGAAATGGCCGCGTTTTTTATTCGACGCTGGGCCACATGCCGGATTCGTGGGAGCGGCCGGACGTGCAGAAGATGTGGTTGGAAGCGATCCGTTGGGCGCTTGGGCTGATCGATGCGGATGCGACGCCGCGGCCGCTACCGGCGAATTAGGAATCTCATGAAATTGTTGCCTGCCTTTTTGTGTCTGGCCGCATGTGGCTGGGCCGCCGATCTCTACCGTTATGGCCGCTTTGAAGCGAGCTTCACGGCGTCGAAGGATCACGAAGATCCGCTAGAGTTGAACGCCGCGGCCGAATTCACCGGACCGGGCGGAGCACACGTGCGCGTCCCCTTGTTTTGGGATGGCGGGCGGACTTGGAAGGTTCGTTTCTCACCGGAGAGAACCGGCACATGGAGCTATCGCGTGCAGGCTTCCGATGAGCAGGAGACGGGTCTGAACGGCAAAATGGGACGTTTCCAGGTGAAGGCATATCGCGGCAAGAATCAGCTCTACCTGCATGGGGCACCGCGCGTGGCTCCCGGCGGTCATCACTTCATGCACGCCGATGGAAGGCCGTGGTTCTGGTTGGGATGCACGGGCTGGAACAGCGCGCAGCAGAGCACCGATGAAGAATGGGCGCGGTATCTCACCGACCGGAATACGAAACGCTACACGGCGATTCAATTCGTTATGGCCGCTCCGTGGCGCGCGGGCCGTAAGGATGAGAATGGGCGCGTGGCATTCACGATGAACGACCGTTTGCGCATCGAGCCGGAGTATTTCCACCGCATGGACCGCAAGATGGACCAGATGAACGATAAAGAACTGGTCGGCGTGGGCGTCCTGCTGTGGGCGCTGACGTCGAGAGACAACGAGAGTCCAGGGGCGGCATTAAGCGTGCAGAATGCCACGCGGCTGGCGCGCTACATGGTGGCTCGCTATGGCGCGCACCATATGATCTGGCTGCTTGGCGGCGATGGGAATTATGAGCGCGGCGATGGGCCGGAGCGATGGAAGCAAATTGGGCGCGGCACGTTTCCGAAGGACGAGTTTCGCCGGCCGGTGAGTCTGCATCCGGGCGGGATGCGCGATCCGTGGCCGATTTTCAAAGACGAGCCATGGTTGGATTTCTACAACTACCAGACCGGGCATGGGAACGATCAGGCCAAGTGGGAATGGAATGCGACAAAGGGTACCGGGTCGGGCTGGAAGTTGACGCCGGTGAAGCCGGTGGTGGATACGGAACCGAATTACGAAGGGCACTTGAGCTATCGCGACAACAAGATGATCGTGGCCGAGAATGTACGGCGCGCGGTCTGGTACAGCCTGTTGGCTGGGCCGCCGGCGGGTGTCACCTATGGCGCGCACGGCATCTGGTATTGGTCGCGGACGGCCGAGGCGCCGCTCGATCATGCAAGGACGGGCATTGCGCAGCCGTGGCACGAGTACCTCGACTACCCGGGATCGAAGCAGATGACGATCGTGCGGGATGTTCTGGAAGGTCTGCCATGGTGGAAGTTGGAGCCGAACCGGTTTTTGCTTGCGTCCGAATCGGATCATGTGGACTGGACTGCGTATCCGATGCCGGCGAGCACGAGCGATGGCAAGTTTGCGCTGGTGTATTTGCCGAACAACCCGTCGCTTGAGTTGAACCTCAACGATTTTGGAAATGCGAGGGCGACGTGGATCGACCCGCGCACGGGGGCGCGGACGCTCGCGGGCCGGTTCAAGGAAGCGGCGCGGGTGCCGTTGAAGACACCGGGCGCGGGCGATTGGCTGTTGCTGTTGAGAAAGGATTAGCGATGCCTTCGAGAAGAGAATTGCTGGTGACGATCGCGGTGACGGGCGCGGCGGCGGCACAGACTCCGGCGGCACCGCATCAACATCCCGGCCACGATGAGACGGCGGGCGGCGCGCCCGCGAAGGCAAAGCCGAAGCTGCTGAGCGCCGCGGAGTTTGTAACCCTGGGCGAACTAGTGGAGATGATCATTCCGCGCAGCGACACGCCGGGGGCGAAGGATGCGGGAGCGCATCTGATCATCGACAACGTGCTGGCGGGGCAGCGCACGCGCGCGGCGGCGTTTCGCAAAGGGCTGGCGCCGTTCGTAAAGCTCGACAACGCGAAGAGGCTGGAGCGGCTGACGGCGCTACATCAATCGAAGGATGAGTTCTTCCGGACGTTGAAGGATATGACAGTGGACGCGTACTATTCGACGCGCGAGGGGCTGGTGACGGAATTGGGCTGGAGCGGTTACACGGCGATGGCGGAGTTCAAAGGCTGCACGCATCCCGAGCATCAGATGCCGGGAACGAAGGCGTAGGAGAGGCGCGCGATGCAGGTCATACCGGCGAGCGAAGTGCATGATGTGATCGTGATCGGTTCTGGCGCCGCCGGGGGCATGGCGGCTTGGAATCTGACGCGGCAGGGCGTGAACGTGCTGTTGTTGGATGCGGGGACGCCGTTTCGCCGTGCGAGTTTC
>DASRHX010000199.1:0-3253 GCA_035650295.1 Bryobacteraceae bacterium
CGGTACTGGTGAACGTGCGTCACGGGCTCACGACGTCTCACCTCCTGTCACGTAAATCTCCTTCGCAAATGTAGCAACAACAGCAATCCGCGCTTTTGGGCTGCTTTGTAAAGGAGAAGGATAATGATCAATAAAGCCAAACTTGCCCTCATTGCCGCAGTTGCGGCGGTGAGTGTTGTATCGCCCGCGCTTGCTCAATCGCAAATCGTGAGCCCGCCGAACACTGCTGTTCCGCCGTCTATTTTCGTCCCGCAAACGGGGCAGACTTTTCAGAATTTGCCGACGCTGTCAGGTTCAGGCCCTGGTGGTGCCGAGACTTTCCAGGACCGTGCGGCACGTTGCGCCCATGAGGCCGGCGTCTCTGGCCAGGCTACGACCGGCAGCGCAATTGGCTCTTGCGACAATCAGTAGCGGGTCGCTCGTTGACCATACCGTCCGCGCTGCTCGCGCGTGCCGACGAGTTGATCGAATAAGGCTGACGATGTCCTGCCGTTCGTCCACGCCTTAGTGCAATGCCCACTCTGGGTTTTCAGTCGAATGGACGCGGTCGCGTCCGAAGGAGTATCTCCATGTTACGTAAAACCATGATCGTGTTGTTGACGGCTGCCGCTCTCACCGGGGGACTGACCGTCGACGCGTTTGCGCGCGGCGGCGGGGGAGGTGGAGGTGGACACGGGGGCGGGTTCGGCGGTGGCGGTCATATGGGCGGCGGGTTCAGCGGGGGTGGCGGTCATATGGGCGGCGGGTTCGGCGGCGGCGCTCGCATGGGCGGCGGCATTGGCAGAGGCCATTTCGCCGGTCGTGGCCCGGCTCTCGGTCGCGGCCTTGCGGCTCATGCCGAGGTGCGCGGCCACTTCGGCCGCGATCACTTTCATCGCAGCCGACGCTTCCATCGTGGCTTCGGGTTCGGTGGCGGCTATGACGACTGGTGCTACGAGTACCCCTATTACACACCGAACTGCTATCTGTATGGGTACTGATGTCCCTCGCGTCCCGCTTCACGATGCGCTGCATGAGAAACGAGCCGGGGAGCATTACTGAACGACGGAGCACCGGGAGAGGGTGCAAGAAATATTCAACCGCACGCTTCGTTTCACTCAGCCTTGAGCGTGCTCCGGCGTAACGTACTCGCAACGGGAGCCAGCCATGCGCGGAACTCAGTTCGCTCAACGTGACTAACGCGCGGATCTCAGGAGCAGCAGGATGGCGATAAAGGATGTGAGCGTGGTGCTTGCCCATGGAGCATGGGCGGATGGATCAAGCTGGGCACGGGTGATAACGGCACTGAAAAAAGAGGCCGTGAAGGTGTTGGCGGCGCCGCTTCCGCTGACCTCTCTTGCCGAGGACGTGGTTGCGCTCAACCGCAGCTTGGACCGAACGGAAGGGCCGATCGTTTTGGCGGGACACGCCTATGCCGGTGCGGTCATAGCTCTGGCACGTCCCGAACGCGTGAAGGCGCTGGTCTACGTGACAGCCCTTGCTCCCGACGAGGGCGAGAAGGTCGCAGACGTGTTCTATCGCGTCGAACCTCATCCCGAAGCGCCAAAACTCGCGCCCGACAGTAATGGTTTGATTTGGCTCCCCGAAGGCGCCTTCGCGACGGCTTTCGCGCAGAACGCTTCTGCGGAGGATTGTGCCGTGCTCGCCGCCGTTCAGCGGCCGATATCGCTGAACTGCATCACTGTTCCGGTAGGGCGGCCGCTTTGGAAGGACATTCCGACTTGGTTTCTGGTTGCTGAAGATGACCGAATGATCGTGCGCGAAACGCACCGGTACATGGCGGAGCGGATGAAGGCGAAGATAAAGACGCATGCCGTCGATCACACGCCCAGCGTCACCGCTCCAAGAATTGTCGTCGACATTATCCGCGACGCAATCCGCTCCATAACCGGCAACTGAAGCAAGCCCTTACCGACCGCAACTGGCCGGTCACCGGTCTTCAGACGCTAACCGTTTGATGTCACAGGTGAGGTTACAAGCAGAGGAGGTTTTGATGGCGCCCATCAGGTACCGCACGGTCGATGTCGATGGTTTCAAGATTTTTTATCGCGAGGCGGGGCCAGCCGGTGCGCCGAAGCTCTTACTCCTGCACGGCTTCCCGACCGCGAGCCACATGTTCCGTGACCTGATCCCGCTCCTAGCCGACAGATTTCATATCGTCGCGCCAGACCTTCCCGGTTTCGGCCAGTCCGATATGCCGCCACGGGAAAAATTCAATTACACGTTCGACAACATCGCCAGCGTGATGGACCGCCTTACCGAGGTCATCGGCCTCGATCGGTTTGCAGTGTACGTCTTTGACTATGGCGCGCCGACAGGCTTCCGGCTCGCCGTGCGCCACCCTGAGCGGATCACCGCCATCATCTCGCAGAACGGCAACGCCTACGAGGAAGGTCTCAGCGAGGGCTGGGGCCCAATCAGGGCCTACTGGCAAGACCCGTCGCAAGCGAACCGAAAGGCGCTCCGCGCTTTTCTCACGCCAGAGACAACCCGCTGGCAGTACACGCACGGCGTACCCGACCAAACGATGGTGTCGCCGGATGGCCGGAACCTCGACGACTTTTATTTGGCCCGTCCTGGTGCAGATGAAGTGCAACTCGACCTCCTCGGCGATTATAAGAGCAACATCGCGCTGTACCCGTCATTCCAGGAATACTTCCGCACGCACAAGCCGCCGCTTTTGGCGGTGTGGGGCAAGAACGATCCGTTTTTTGTGCCGGCGGGCGCCGAGGCGTTCAAACGGGATAATCCTCTTGCAGTTGTCCGCTTCTTCGACACTGGTCACTTCGCCTTGGAAACGCATGCCCGCGATATTGCAGAAAGCATCCGCGATTTCCTGATGCCCCGTCCCGAAATGAGGACCGGTTACTCTCCCCGGAAGATTGAACTTGCCGCAACCAAAAGAGATATCCCATGAGACTTCCGATGACAGAACAGACAGACATCGAACGTCGCACCTTGCTACGCGCAATTACCGCAGCATCCGGCGCCGCCGTATCATCGGCACTTCTACCGCAACATGTTGCCGCTCAACCCGCCGGCAGAGCCGCAGCGGCCGATTCGAGTAACTTCGAGACGGCGGAAATCAAGACCGGCGACAACACCATTTTCATAAGACGATATGGAAAAGGATCTCCGCTGCTCATGGTGCATGGATTTCCTCGGACCAGCTTGATGTGGCGTTACATGGCACCGCGCCTTGCGAACAGCCACACGGTGATTTGCGTCGATCTCCGCGGCTATGGGCGCAGCG
>DASRHX010000200.1:0-4907 GCA_035650295.1 Bryobacteraceae bacterium
AGGCCGTAGATAATCTACTACTACCACGAGTACCGTAGACTGTCTACTACTATTCAGGCGAGCCGATTCGCGGCAAGTGCCGGATCACCCGCCGAAAGTCGCCAAGGGTTTAGGGGTCGCCCTCGCCGTCCCGGCACTGGCCACTTTGACGAGAAACGCCCGACGCTTCCTTGTGAGACGAAGCAGAGGGAGGTTCCGCCCAATCCGCGGAACGACTACACGGACATGTGGATTACTTCCAAATAACCAACCGCACCTTGGCCGAAGGCGGGTGATGCGCTTAAGCATGTCAACAAGCGGACGTCAGCGAGCGAATCTCTAATAGTCCGAATTCAGGGAGTGGACTCGAGCCAGAAGGAGTGTCCACGTCGAAGGAACATCTCAAAAGCGCTGGACGGTGCTGTGGACAAATGAGCCCACGGCTGTCGCCGATCACCGTTGGTCCACTAGGATGTTGCTGTTCATCGCTTCGGTAAAGAGTCGATACACGTCATCCCAGAGCATCAGACGCTGGTCGTAAAGTTTCAGTGCTGATCGCGCCACACGCAAGGCGTAACCCAGGTGATCTCCATACAACTCCTCCAAGGAGGGCCGTGGATCACCCGCGGCAGCCGTCTCGGTTCGGGCCTTGCGCAGGGGAATCATTGATCCCGACGCGTCGCACAGATCGCCCTCGCCGAACTCGGCGCGACGCAAGCTCCAGCCTGTTATCGTTGCGGTTGGTACTTCGACAAATGGGTGACGAATACCGCCGGCGTCGTTCCCGATGGAATCGACCTTTGGCACGAGTATGCGGTAGGTATTGAGGATTCGCGGACGCATGAAATCGATGATCCCGGAATTCCCGATTACACGAGGGCCAAAGTCGGCCGCTCCGGATGCATTGAAGGCACCGTTGTAGGCTACGCCGGGAATGTTCGGGAAGCCTGTGTTGGCTTGATCGGAAGTAGTCAGCGTACCGTCACGCAGGCTTGGTGCATGGCCGGGAGGAGGTTCAACGCCGCGCCGCACCCAGTCCTCCAACGCTACCAGCAGAGCGCGGGCCAGAATACCCGGATGGGTCGGGTTGGACAATTGGTCGCATTTTCGGTTGAGAGTGCCATAGTTCGGCGGGGAATTCTTTTGGGCAACATGCTGCATACCCGCGAACACGTATTTGCGGACGTTGCTGGGCTGGACCAGATCCACAGTGCCGTTCTCATCCGTATCCGTCAATGACGAGCGCCTCTGCCAATACTCCGTCGAGCTATCTGTGTGAAAGACCTTCGGATCCGTGGCAGGCCGTTTCAGGATACCGTCGACACGTCCGGTCAGCGGATCCTGCCGGACGCCATACGCCATCGGGAAGGCGAGATCCGGATTGTTACGCCCCGCGTGCTGGCCGAGGAAGGGAGTGGCGTTGGGATCGCGGGCAAAACGATAGTTCAGAGCGGCTTTGTGGGCACCGGCGCCCTGGATGAAGGCGCCGTCGCACACACGCCGGCCCTGCTCGTCCTCGTTAAACCCGAGGTAAAGGAAATCTCGCAGGTACTGTCCGCTGATCGAGATTCCAAGACAGATCGCCGCGCTGATGCCACTGACAGGGTTCGGATTGCCGGCACTGTCCGGGCCTCCCTGGCGGAGAAAGGCCACAAAGTCCCGCGTAGTAACATAACCCAGTCCGCTGATCGGCGAGCCAGTGGCCATGTATGTGAGTTCGTAAACGAGATCCTTTTGGAACCCGCCTTCCAGGCAGATGTCTACGGCGCTGGGGGTGCCCGGCGGTCCATTTGGACATCGAGCGAACGACCAGCGGCTCGTGGGAATCACTTCACCGTCGGGCAACTCGGGAGTGCCGGACGACGCAGAGTCGCTGCGGCGAACGCGGAGGTCTGCATTCGCGGCAGCGGAATCTGTCGATATGGTCGCGTAGCTGCGGAACGGCACCAACCCGAGCCCAGCCGTTGCGCTTCCCATCAACGGGCGGGTGAACGGAGTTCCTCCGGCGCCGTCGCCGTCAAAGAACAAGGTCCACGCCATCCCTGTGACTGGTTGCGCGCTTTCCATTGCAATTGGGAACTGTGCGATCATTCGATCGCCTCCGGGCACGACGCCGGAGGACCAACCAACATAGGCGAGGGTGTAGCCTTGTTCGAGCAGGAAGCCGTTTCCAAGGTCCGCGACAGTGCTGGGGTTATTCATGCTTCCGCCCGGTAAAACGTCATTCATCAAAAAAACATGCGCGGACTTGTTGCCCCGATTCGGCACCTCTACAAAAAGTGTTCCCTTGGCTCTGGTCTGGTCCACGGGCTTCAAGATGTAGATGTCGGCGGAGAACTCCACCTTGCCACGTTCGTTACGCGGAGCCTTATCGAGGTCGAATACAACGGCATTGCGAGGATCGGAGGGATCGACCTCAAAGAACGCCGTCCCGCGAAGCTTTTCATACGCGCCCACCGCGCCGAACTCGATGCCGCCCGCCAGTGATTCGCGCGAGGTGATTTCGATGCGAGTCACGCGCGCTTCCATGGCGAATGCGAAGAGAATCCAAAGTAGTAATGTTGCCAGCTTCATTTAGGTTGTCTCCCAGCCCAAACGGTACGGCGCGAAGCAGCGTGAAGTCTATGAAAACAGTTCGAAAAAGTCGTGAAATTGTGATGAAGTTCAACAATGATGGCCGGTGCTAGAATGATTCCTGCCAAGGGCGTCCCAACATGAGTAGTAAGCCCCAGCCTTTTGTCGCGCGGCGGGCGCCTGCTCCTTACTCATTCGCCGGTTACACCCTCGATACGGTCCGTGGCTCGCTTCTGCGCGGAGATGTAGAGATCAAGCTTCGGCCGAAGTCGTACGAGGCTCTCAAGTACCTCGTTGAGAATGCCGGGCGCTTGATATCCAAGTCGGAACTAACGGAGGCGCTGTGGCCGGAGGCCGCCGCCGTGAGCGATGACTCGCTGGCCCACTGCATCATGGACGTCCGGCGAGTTCTGCGGGATGATGACCAGCAGCTTATTCGAACCATTCCCGCCCGGGGTTATATGTTCGCCGCGGCGGTTGAGGTCGACCGAAAGCCAGGCCCGTTAGTTCCCACCACGAAACCGGATCTTCGTGTCTGGATCTCCGCCGCTTTGGTACTGCTCCTTATAGGGGGAGTAGCTTGGATCGTGAAGAAGCGGGCTGACGGAAACCGGGCGCTTGCCTTGGTTCCTCGCGTCGAGGAGCTAACGGCCCAACGCAACTATCAAGAAGCGTATCAGCTTGGAATGCAAATCCTGGCCCTGCTGCCTGGGGAACCCAGGGTCACCCGGCTGCTGAATGAATTCTCCGACGACCTTTCGGTTTCAACGACGCCACCGGGCGCCGAAGTCCATCTTCGTCGTCAGGCTTCGGCGCGAGCGGAGTGGCTTGGCCGCACACCAATTCAGCGGGTCCGAATCGTGCGTGACGAATATATTATTAGCATTCGGAAGCCGGGTTACGCTCCTTTCGAGCGTACTTTGTCGAGTGCGCTTGAACGGACCAGGCCGGTGAACAAGACACCTTGGGACCTTCGGATCCAACACGAGTTGCGCGAAGCTTCCAAAATCCCACCCCGTATGGCAGCCGTTCCCGGTGGAGAGTATCGGCTGCGGGGATATTCCAGGCCGACGGAAGCGAGCGCCCGGCTCGACGACTACTTCATCGACAAGTATGAGGTGAGCAATCAAGAATTCAAAGCGTTCACCGATGAAGGAGGTTACGGCAATCCGCGGTTCTGGGCGTCGCTGGCACTCGCGGGAACTCTCAAGGACAAAACCGGCCTGCCCGGCCCGCGTTCCTGGGTTGGAGGGACGTTCCCGCAGGGGAAAGAGAGTCATCCCGTTACCGCGGTCACGTGGCACGAAGCCGCGGCTTACTGCCGATCCCGTGGGAAGGAACTGCCGACCGCCCTGCAGTGGGAAAAGGCGGCGCGAGGTGTGATGTGGACACCCTTTGGCGTGATTGTCCCATGGGGCCTGCTTGACCCCCGCGAGGCTACGAAACGGGCGAACTTTGGAGCCACGGGAACGGCCCCGGTCGAATCATTCGAATTCGGTATGAGCCCGTTCGGCGTCTATAACATGGCGGGCAACGTGGCGGAATGGATGCGGAATCCTTACGACGACGGGTTCGCGATCGCGGGCGGAGCATGGTATGGCGGCAACGTTTACCAGTTTGGGAGCTATGGACCGCGCCCGGCTCTACATAGCGCCGAGACCCTGGGATTCCGCTGCGCGTTGACTCCAGATCCGGCGGCCGGCGATCAAGGCAACATGGCTTTCGTCTCAGATGGAGAGGTTCTTCATTACCCCATCTCCACTGAGACCAAGTTCCGGGATTCGAAGGCCCGATACAGCTATGAGAGTTTTCCTCTCAATGCCAAGGTGGCCGCGGTCAAGGACGATATCTCCTGGCGTCGCGAAGAGATTGTCTTCGATGGCCGCGGCGGGGAGAACGTCAAGGCATACCTGTATCTTCCGAAGAATGCCACGCCACCGTACCAGGTCATTCATTACCTTTCAGGAGCCCCATGGTGGATGGGATTTCCCATGACTGACGTTGTCGAAGGACGAGCCGCCAGGCTCTTACCGTACATTCGAGCCGGCCGTGCCGTCCTCTTAGTAGTGCTAAAAGGATTCGAGGGTCGAGAACCAGTTGGCGCATACGCAGACCTCGACATCGGATCCGCTGAGTATGCTGAGGTTGTCCTGGACCACACCATTGATATGCAGCGGGGCGTCGATTACCTGCTGACCCGCTCCGACATCGACCCTCGGAAAATCAACTTCTGGAACGACAGTAGCATTGAGTTGGGTTTGATCGTTGCGGCCGTTGTTGGGGAACGTTACTCGTCGGTCATTCTTATCGGCGGTGGCGTGTATCCGAGGCTGCGGCACGTTCCTCCAAACGTT
>DASRHX010000201.1:0-8337 GCA_035650295.1 Bryobacteraceae bacterium
GCTCGCCTATCAGGGCGTCTCAGCGAAATTGACTTTGCCATCGAAGAACATCCTCACTCTGTAAACGCCCTCGCCCAAGGAAGTGAACTCCGCATTCGATTCACGACCGATGCGCGATACCAAGCCTTCCTCAAGCGCGCCGTCGACGCCACCGTGCTCGGCATCCGTGTCCGCGTAGCTTGCTTGGAAGACGTGACGCAGGGCAAGCTCTGGGCCTACAGCGATCCTCAACGCCGCTTGAGCAAGCGGAAGAAGGATGAACTCGATTTGATCCGCCTAGCAGAGAAGTATCCGGAGCTGAAGGCGATGTATCCGAAGGAGTTGCAGGAGCAAATCCAACGAGGCTGAATGTCCGTTACGTCGTGAACTCCCCTGCCTCCACGATATCGTCCGTGTTCTTCATCCACTCTTTCATCAGTCCATTCAACCCCTCGACCCTCGCCGCCTGCGAGGTATCGCCCGCCAGGTTCTTCCTCTCCAGCGGATCGCTCTTCAGGTCGAACAACTGGGTCGTCTTCTTGCCGTTGACGTGGTAGCGGATCAGCTTGTACCGGTCGTCCTTCACGGCTCGCTGGAACTTTCGATAGGCGGTGAACATCGAGTCGCGCACCTTTGCCTTCTGCCCGCGAATCACCGGCGCCAAACTCAGCCCCTCGACCGTAGGAGGAACTTGCGTGCCGGTCAGCTCACATAGTGTCGGGAATAAATCGAAGAGATACGCAAACGCTTCCGTCCGCTTGTTCTTTGGGAGCCCGGGGCCCCCAATCACCAGCGGCACGCGCATCGAATGCTCGTAGAGATTCTGTTTGCCTAGCAACCCGTGCTGACCCACTGCCAAGCCATTGTCCGCCGCGAACACAACGATTGTGTTTTCCGCATGGCCGCTCTCCTCAAGCGCCTTCAACACGCGTCCCATGTGATGGTCCAGGTGCGTGATCATCGCGTAGTATGCCGCAATGTGTTCGCGCACCACCTCCGGCGTGCGCGGCCATGCGGCCAGCGCTTCGTCGCGCACCTTCATCTCGCCGTTGTCGAACGGATGCTCTGCCAGAAAATTCTCCGGCAGCTGGATCTTCTCCGGCGGATACAGATCCGCAAACTTCTTCGGCGCCGTGCGCGGATCGTGCGGCGACGTATAAGCCACGTACGCCAGGAACGGCCGATCTCCCTTATGCTCCTTCAGAAACTTGATCGCCGAATCGCTGAAGATCTCCGTTGAGAATCCCTTGGCAATGAAACGTTTCTGTTTCGGATACTCACCAGTCGGATCGAAATCGGCTACCGGAACTTTGTCGTGGTCCGACATGCCGCCGAAGAAGATGTTCTCGCCGGATGAGAAGCAACGGGCGTGTGTCTTCTCACCGTTGTGCCACTTGCCCGTGGCGAACGTCACATAGCCGCGCTCGCGCAGCACCTCGGGAAACAAATGATACGGTCGCCGCTTTTCCACGGGCGAGTTCGCGTCGATCAAATTGTGATGAACGTGGAAAAGTGTCTGCCCGCTTATCAACATCCCGCGGCTTGGCGCGCAAACGGCTGGAACGGTTCCGCCCATGATGCCGGCGCGGACAAACGTCGTGCCGCGCCGCATCAATGCGTCCATCGTTGGCGTGCGCACCTCCGGATTGTTCAAGGCATTCAATGTGGAGAAGCGCTGGTCGTCGGTGAACAAAATCAGAATATTCGGAGGCTTTGATCCTGTTTGTGCGCTTGCCGCCACGCCAGCCGCGGCGCCCGCCAGAGTTCGTAAATGTTCCCGTCGATTCATGACAGTGCAAATTCCAATTCTCGTATCACACTCAACACCCGTCGCCGACTTACAATAACATCCCATGGACCATCCGCAGAGAGACTATAGAAAACTCGCCGCCGCGCTCGCGCCCGACATTCCGGCGGCCGAGCTTGACCGCGTTGTGCAACCCCTCGAATCGCTCGAAGCGGCATTCCGGCCTCTCACTGCCGCCCTGGCCGACGAAACCGAGCCCGCCTTTACTGTGAGGCTCTCCACGGAGTGGCCGGCATGAGCGCTCGCCTTCCCTTCCGCACAATCGCCGAAGCGGGTGAGGAATTACGGGCGAAACGAATCTCGGCCGTCGAGTTGACGAAAATCTCGCTCAAGGCCGCAGCCGACGAGCAGCCCCGCACGAACGCCTTCCTCGCGATGATGGAGGAGCAGGCGCTCGCCGACGCCACTCGCTGTGATGCCGAACTGGCTCGTGGCGAATCGCCTTCCCCGCTGCACGGGATTCCGGTTGCCGTAAAAGACGTCTTTTCCACCAAAGGAACCAAGACCACCGTCGGCTCTAAGATCTTTGCAAATCATGTACCGGATCACGATGCGGCCGTTGTCGAGCGCCTCCGCGCCGCGGGCGCCATCATCATCGGCAAAACGCATATGCAGGAGTTCGCCTACGGCATCACCTGTAACAACCCTCACTTCGGGCCGGTCCGGAATCCGCACGATGTCTCGCGCATTCCGGGCGGATCAAGCGGTGGCTCAGGCGCGGCTGTCGCGGCTGGCGTCGTGCTCATGGCCATGGGCTCCGACACCGGCGGCTCCATCCGCATCCCTGCCTCGTTTTGCGGGACCTCCGGACTCAAGCCCACCACTGGCCGCGTCTCGCGGTACGGCGTGCTGCCGCTCGACTTCACCCTCGATCACATGGGTCCGCTCGCACCCACGCCCCACGACTGCGCCCTCTCACTTCAGGTCCTCGCCGGCTACGACCCACGCGACGAGTCCTCCTCCCGCGCTCCCGTCGACCGTTATGCACCACCCGCCGAACCCTCGCTTGCCGGTTTCCGCATAGGCATCCCCACCTCGTTCTACTACGAGGGCCTGCAGCCTTCCATCGCGCGGGCGCTTGAATCGCTGCAAAATAAGGCCGAAGCCTTGGGTGCGCGCCTGGTACCCGTCGATGTGGGCGACATTGCTGCGATCAACGCAATCGGCCGCGTCATTTTACTGAGCGAAGCCTCGGCCGCGCTCGAACCCTATCTCCACCGCCGCGCGGACTTCGGCGCGGACGTGCTCGCGCTCCTCGACCAGGGCCGCCTTCTTCCTGCCACCGACTACGTCAACGCACAGCGCCTGCGCCGCATACATATGGCAAAGTTTGAAGCAGTGTGGGAGAAGGTGGACTGCTTGCTCACAGCGACCACACCCACCACAGCCCCTAAGATTGGCCAAGCCATGATCGACATCCTCGGGAAGTCCGAAGACGTGCGCCTCGCCTCCACTCGCCTTGTACGCGGCTTCAACGTACTCGGCTTGCCTGCACTCTCTATTCCCTCCGGTCTCGATGGTGAAGCATTACCCATGGGTGCGCAAATTGTCGGACGTAGGTTCAACGAGAAAACCGTACTCGCCGTCGGCCAAGCCTTATTGTCATAGGCACCCCGGACTAGGATGGGCCTCGTCTTAAGGATGTTCCTAGGTATTCTGCGGCGTATCCCCTAATCTCTGAGTGCATTGTGGCCGATAGAGCTTCCAGAGGAAGTTCCCTTGAGTTGCATCCGCACCGCCATTCTGGAAGCCGATCCGATATTTGCATCCGGGCTCCGTGCCGCCTTGTCTGGCGACGATGAGTTCTCGGTGGCCTGGGTGGCCCATAACTTGGAATCGGCGATAGGCCTCCTGCGGCAGGAGCCCTGCGACCTGCTGCTGGCCACACCCATGTCCGGGCTTAGCCGGACGATGGAACTGCTCATGACTGTGCGGGCACGCGCTCCCCAAACGCGCGTCCTGTTGTGGGACATGGTGGTCTCCGATGTCGCCAAGCGGCAGATGGAGCGTTCCACCTCGGCCTGTTGGATCAACCGCAAGATTTCCCCGGAAGATTTACGCAATACCCTGCGCGCGGAATTGGAAGCCGGTCAAAAGGACCCTGTCCCACTCAGCGAATCGGAAAACACGGCGCGGCGCCTGACCGTGCGCGAGCGCGAAGTGATCAGCAATGTGCAGATGGGCCTGAAGAACCGCGAGATCGCGGAAGCCATGGGCATCACAGCCGGCACGGTGAAAGTCCATCTCATGCACATTTTCGAAAAGACCGGTCTGCGCGACCGTATCCAACTGGGGCAGTACGCGCATCAACTGCTCTCGGCCACGTCCGCCACCTCCCCCGCTTCGGACGAGCCTGCGTGTGATCCCGCTGGCGAGGTGGTCGCGTGAGCGCTGCTTCCCCATCTCTGGACATGACCCGGGAGGACCCCGCACGGCGGATCTGGGTCCGGTGGCTCACCCCTTCCCTGTCGGATTTCTTTTTCGTCGCCATCGTTACGTGGACCTTCCTCATCTCCCCGTTCGGCTGGGCCCAACTGCTCGCCGA
Organism: Bryobacteraceae bacterium; assembly: GCA_035650295.1. Classification (GTDB taxonomy): domain Bacteria; phylum Acidobacteriota; class Terriglobia; order Bryobacterales; family Bryobacteraceae; genus JAFLBB01. The sequence goes on from DASRHX010000201.1 coordinate 4,332, forward strand.
TGGCGATACCGGATGGCACATCCGAACCGGCCAGTGGATCTTTGCCGAGGGGCGGTTCCCCTACACGGACATGTTTTCGTTCTCCAAAGCCGGAGAGTCCTGGTTTGCCTGGGAATGGGGTTCCGACCTCTGGTTTGCGTTCCTGTTCGACCGCGCTGGCTTGAAGGGTATTACGCTCTTTGCCGGCGCCTGGATCGCCTTGTTTGCCTGGGTCATTCTGCGCTACATGGTCTGGCGCGGGGCCAACGGAATTCTCGCCTTGCTCATTTCCCTCGTGGCGGTGGGCGCCAGTTCGCTGCACTATCTGGCACGTCCGCACATTTTCACGCTGCTCTTTGTTCCCCTGAGTCTGTGGATCATTGAGGCAGACCGGCGAAAAACGGGAAATCTAATCTGGCTGCTGGTGCCGCTTACCGTCCTTTGGACCAACCTTCACGGCGGTTTCCTGGCTTTAATCGCCTTTCTCGGGCTGCTTACCGTGGGCTCCGCGATCGAGTTGGCCTGGAACTCCGGCTGGAACTGGAAGGAGCCGCGCGTCACATTTGCGCCGGCCCTCCGCTACGGACTCTTGACGCTTGCATGCGCGCTTGCGACCGTCGTAAACCCCTACGGATGGAAGCTCCATCAGCACATCGCGGCGTATCTGAACTCGGATTGGATCAAGTCGGTCGTCCAGGAGTTTCAAGCGCCAACCTTTCGCGGCGAAGGGCTTCGCCAATACGAAATGCTGCTGTTCGCGGCCCTGCTCGTGGCGGCCTCGATGCTCGCGCGGCGCAGGGTTGTCGAGCCATTGTGGATCCTCTTCTGGGCCCACCAGTCGCTCACCAGCGCCCGCCACATTACGCTCTTCGCGGCATTGGCCGGACCGTTGGTCGCCTGCGAAGCCACCCGCTTGTGGAACTCCTTTCGCGCCGGTGCGGGCCGCAAGAGCGTACGCGCCATTCTGCACTCAATGTCAACGGACCTGTCGGCCGGTATGAAGTGGTCGAGCGTCTGGCCGCTCTTGTTTATTGGCACGTTGCTCGCCCTCCAGGAACCGATTCGCTGGCCGCAAGACTTTCCTTCGCAGAAGTTTCCCACAGACCTGGTCCGCAAACATGAAGTGTTGATTCGTGACTCCCGGCTGCTGACCACCGATCAGTGGGGCGACTACGTCTTGTTCCACTACTGGCCGGCTCAGAAGGTATTCATCGATGGCCGCAGCGACTTCTACGGCCCCAAAATCGGCAATGAGTACCTGCGCCTGTCGCAAGGTGGTTGGGATTGGAACCAACTGCTGGACCGTCATGGGTTTACCGCCGCTCTGGTCCCTTTGGAGTGGCCGCTGGCCGCGCTGCTCAAACAACATCCCGGTTGGAAAGTGCTGTCCGACGATGGTAAAGCCCTTGTTTTTCAAAAGATTGCCGCCAAACCCCAGTCCGCTGCCGCAAGTGGCGCCGTGACCCCGGGAAAAATATGGGGACGGCACTAATGGAATACCTTGTGGCGTCCGAAATCTCTATGGGAGTTCACTTTCGATGAAGTCGCTGCGCACAATTCGCCACGGGGTCAAACCCACAGAACCTGCGCGAGCTTCGGTTCATGCCAGTCGAGCGGCGGGAGCTTCGGCCGGTACGGTGAGCCTTACGGGTAATGGCCGCCGCGAATCCCGTTCGTCCCTACCCGGCCCGTCGGCCGGCTGGCGTCTGCCCTCGGGACAGCTTCTCGTCGAGTACGCTCTGCAGACCTGCTTCACAGGATCCCCCTTCGACCGTTCGCCGTTTCAGACCGAGAAGGAAGGGGAAGCGGAAATTCAATCTGGCGTCCCCACCGCCAGCGAGACTCTAATCACCCAAGGACTTCACAGTTTACAGGCTGCGGTTAGCCGCGAGGCCTCTACGATTAGCTCGCCGGCGCCCAGGCGCACATCTGCCGCGCGCTCCAACGCCTCCTCAAATAAGGCCCTGGCGGGCAAAGAGAGGCCCCGCTCATGATGCTGGCCAGCGCGGTTTTAGATTTGGGATGGCTCACTCTGCCGCATGCCGAGTATGCCGTTGCGTTGCTTATCGGCGGCGCGGCGGTTGTCGAAGATCTGGCCCGCCGCACCATCTCCAACCTATGGCCGGTAGCCGCCTTTGCCGGCGGAATCGCCTGCCAGGTAGCCGCTTCCGGTTGGGGTGGCTTGGGCACGGCCCTCCTTGGCACGGTCGCCGGATTCCTTGTCTTTCTGGTTTTCTATCTCCTCGGCGGCATGGGCGGGGGAGACGTGAAATTGATGGCCGGTTTCGGAGCCCTGTTGGGTACCGGCCGTTTGCTCCAGGCGGCGCTGTTTACCGCTTTGGTGGGCGGCTTATTGGCCGTTGTTGTCTTGGGCGTTCATACGCTCAGACGGAAACGCCGGGAGGGAAAAGCGGATAACGCTCTCTTCATTCCCTATGCCCCTGCCATTGCGACTGGGGTTTGGTTGGCACTGGTGGCCGCAAGGCCGTAACGAAATTCTTATTGGAAGTGGCCGCCCACGAGGCGGCGGGAAGGATCGTGAGAATCGACAACGGAGGAGCCGGAAATAAAGTCCGGTCACGTGATTCTCAAGGAAAGGTAACGCTATGGATCGCAGGTTTTTGACCGTTCTCGGCGTCAGCCTGGTTTTCGCGCTGGTAGTCTCGAGCATTTTCTACCAGATGTCGGCGCGAGCTGGGGGAGGTTCGAAAAAGACCGAACAGGACAGTCTCGTTGACGTCGTAATCGCCGCCAAGCCATTGTCGGTGGGAATCAGCGTGAAACCTGACGATGTCAAGGTCGTCAAAGTGCCGGCCGGCGGTTTCCCGAAGGGCGCCTTCGGCAAAGTTGAAGAGGTGATCGACAGGCCCGTCATCAGCAACATCCTGCTGGATGAGCCGATTCTTGATGGCCGCCTGGCCGCTCGCGGCGCGGGCATGGGCCTCGCACCCGTCATCCCGGTCGGCATGCGCGCCGTGTCCGTTCGCGTCAACGAAGTCGTCGGCGTGGCGGGCTTTGTACTCCCGTTCATGCACGTCGACGTGCTGGTTACGGGACGGCCGCCCGGCGATACGAACTCCAACAGCATGACCACCACAGTCCTACAGGACATCACGGTCCTCAGCGCGGGTCAGACGATCCAGCCCGACGCCCGTGGCCAGGCAATCAACGCTCCGGTTGTGACGCTGTTGGTCACGCCCGAGCAAGCCGAAGTGCTGACCTTGGCCGGTACGGAGACCAAGATTCAACTGGTCCTGCGTAACTCTGCCGACAAAACGGTCACCGCCACGTCGGGACAGAAACTGGCCGGTCTCTATAAGAACATCAAGGGCGGCACCGGCTCATCCGGCGAAGGATCGGAACAGCCCAAACCGCGCTCCCGGCCACGTCCCGTTCAAATGGCGCAGGCTATCACGCCCGCTCCGGCGCCCGTCGCCCCCCCGCCGGTTCCCGACCAGATTGTCGTAATCCGGGGCACTCAGAAGACGGTCGAGGTTGTCAATAATCCACGCCAGAACGGCGTTGGGAGGAACTAATGTTCTCCAATAAAGCTCAGGCCGATCGCTCGGCCATGATCCGCGCGGTGTGCGGCCTTGCCGCCCTCTCCCTTGTTGCGGCCACTCCGGTGGCGCGGGCGCAGTCCACCGCCGAAGAGATCCGGATCACGCTCGGCAAGAGCATCGTCATCGACTACCCGGTCGACGTGGCGCGAATCTCCACGAGCAATCCGGAAATCGTGGATGCGGTGGCCGTCTCCACGCGCGAGGTCCTGCTCCATGCCAAGGCGCATGGTATCTGCACGATCGTTGTATGGTCGAAAACCGGCCAACGGACTTTCTATAACATCTCGGTTGAACACAACCTGGAGCCGATCCGGCGCATCCTCAAGGAAACCTTCCCGAATGAGCCAATTCAGATTCAGTCGGCCCGCGACTCCATCACGCTGGTCGGCAAGGTGACCTCGCAAAGCGTCGCCGACCGCGCCACCGCGCTCGCGGCCTCTCTATCCAAAACGGTGATCAACAAT
>DASRHX010000202.1:0-5805 GCA_035650295.1 Bryobacteraceae bacterium
GGATCCACCAATACGCTTACCATCAGCCAGGCGTTCACACCCTCAACGGCCGCGGCATCGGAGCCGGTTCGAGCAGGCGGCGTCCCGCGCAGGGGACGAAAGATCAAAAGGTCACACTGGAGAGCGGCACGGCATTGAGCAGAGCTCACGAGGCGAGCGCGCAAACCATGGGGCGACGACGCCGCGCTCCGTGCGGTCTCCAGCCATTCCTTACCTTCTTCACCGGACGGCCAAGCCGACAGGTTGCCGTAGGACCAACGCGGGCGCGCTGTATCGGGACTCCCTTGGCGGTCTTCGTAAACGGCCATGCCGGCGAGGCCGGGATAGTAATCCGTGCGCAAGAGAAACGTGGCCAGCGACGGATGATGTTCGTCCATGCGGGCGGCGGCCAACCGCACTAAGGGCGCTTCAGGGGTGAGCAGATCGGAATAGCGACCAACGGCGTCCTTTAACACGCCTTCCGCGAAGGAAACATGCATCTGAAAGCGGTTTGCGTCGCGGGTCTCAACGTCGAGGCGAGCCAGCAAGGCGACAACCAGCACCGCGACCGACGAAGCGGCGAAGGCAATGATTGCCAAAACCAGGTTGCGATGCCGGAACAGCACATGCGCAGACTCGTACCTCATCGGCGGCATAACAGGCCGTCCTCAATTTTAGTAGCGAAAGGTGGCCTTCCGCTCTGGTGCGTCCGCTTCAAAGCGCGCGGACACTCCCCGTGCTTTCCCGAACCACCAGTTCCGGATCGATGATGACTTCGCGCGGCGATTCCTCGGGACTAGTCGAACTGGTGAGGCTTTCGAAGATTTGACGGCCGATTTGTTCACGTGGGATGTGGACAGTGGTGAGAGCCGGATTCAAGAACTCCGAGAGCCGGATATTGTCGAAGCCGGTAACGGAGACGTCTTGGGGGACGGAGATGTTCATTTCGCGCAACTGACGCAAGACACCGACGGCCATGAAGTCGTTCACGCAAAGAATTGCAGTGGGATTGAAGCCCGAGTGGTAGAGCTGGCGAACGGCCCGGCGCCCGCCGTCGAAGCCATCGCTGTCGGCGATGGTGGTGTAGACGACGCCGCCACCCAGTTGCTCCATCACTTGAGAGAAGGTTCGTTTGCGGTCGCTCAACGGGCCGAGCGAGGTGTGGTGGCCGATAAAGGCCATTTTGCGGTGACCGAGACTGTAGAGATATTCGGCGATGCGCTGCATGCCGCGCGAGTAGTTCGTTTTGATCGAGGTGATGTAGGGCCGGGGTTGGCCGACATCGAGGATCAAGGTGCGGACCTTTCGGTCTTGCAGTTCCTGAAGAAGAGTGGAATCCATCTCGCTGACGATGAGCGCAAGGCCGGCAACGCGGCGGCCCAACATGAGGTGGACGCTCTTGGCCAGACGGTCGGGATCATAGTCCGTATTCGCCATGAGCACTTCGAATCCGCGGCTGTGCGCTTCATCCTCGAGGCTGCGGAAAATATCAAGGAAGAACGGATTCTCAACGTTGGAAACGATGAGCCCGAGCGCCTTGGAGGCACCACCGGCAAGAGCCCGAGCGTGGATGTTCGGGTAGTATTTCAACTCTTCGACTGCCTTCAGCACCTTGGCGCGCGTCGAACCCTTGACCACACCGATGTTGTTCAGGACGCGAGAAACCGTCGCCGTGGAAACGCCCGCGCGTTGTGCGACATCTTCGAGATTCATCTGAATGATTCCTTGCCGCCGTCCCTGCTCTAGGGGATGGTCGAGAAACGGTAGACCGTTGTGGAACGGAAGCGTTGCACGGGTTTGAGCGTGGTGCTTGGGAACGAAGGCTGATTGGGTGAATTAGGGAAGTGTTGTGTCTCCATGCAGAACGCGGCGCGGCGGCCGTATACCTTTTGGTTCTTGCCGGTGATCGTGCCATCAAGAAAGTTGCCTGTATAAAACTGCATGCCCGGCTCGGTGGTGAGGACTTCCATCGAGCGGCCCGTAGTTGGCTCGGTGGCCCGTGCCACCAATTCGAGATCACCACCAATCTTATTGAGTACAAAGTTATGGTCGTAACCCTTGCCATATACGAGTTGCGGATCCTTGGCATCGATGCGCTCGCCGATGGTGCGCGGAGTGCGGAAGTCGAACGGAGTGCCGTCGACGGACTTCAACTCGCCCGTCGGAATGAGTCCCTTATCGACAGGGGTGAAGCGGTCGGCAAGGATGGTCACTGAGTGATTCAGAATGTCTCCTTCACCCTGGCCGGCGAGATTGAAGTAGGAATGGTTGGTCAGATTGAGGACGGTGTCCTTCGTTGTCACCGCTTCATAATCAATGCGGAGTTCATTCTTCTCTCCAGCAACGGTGTAGGAAACGGTCGTGTTGAGCTCACCAGGATAGCCTTCCTCCCCATCCTTGCTCATATACGTGAGATCGAGCCTCACGCCATCGGGGGAGTGCATTTCCCTTCCTCTCCACAGGATCTTGTCGAATCCGCGCAGTCCGCCGTGGAGGTGATTGGCACCGTCATTCACAGCCAGCTTGAAGGTGGCTCCATTCAGCTTGAACTCTCCTTTTGCGATGCGATTCCCATACCGGCCGATGATGGCGCCGAAATAGGGGTTCGGCGCCTGATAGCCGTCGAGCGAATCGAAGCCGAGCACGATGTCGGCGACTTTGCCCGACTTATCCGGGACCTTGAGGGAGACGACAGCGCCGCCATAGGTGGAGATCTTCACCTCCATGCCCTTACTGTTGGTCAGCGTATAGAGGTCTACGGTCTCGGCGGCGCCGGTGGATCCAAACGGCTGCTTGGTGAGCATGGGTAAAGGGGCGGCCTTCTTTTGTTCCTGTTGCGAACTGCAGTTTGCCAGCAACAGAATGGCAACCACGAGGAGAATTATGTGACTGGTCATGGAGAAGGTTCCCCAACAGAATACAGCACTCAGCGCGTGCCGTCCGTGCGAAGGGATTGCATGTACAGGCCTTAGCGTGTGGCGTTGGCAAGCAGGCGATGGTCGTAGTAGTAGAAGAAGCCATCTTCGGCGCCGATCATCAAATCCAGGCCGCCGTCACCGTTCCAGTCGGCGAGATTGGGTGTGGGATTATGTCCGGGTAAGGCCGCGCTGACGAGTTTTCCCCGGAGGCGCATCACCGGCTTTTGCTGCGAACCTTGATTTTCATACCAGACCGGACCTTCGTCGGAATCGGTGATCAGGTCGAGGTCGCCATCGGCGTCCCAATCGGCGAAATCGATCTTGCGGCGGCCACTGCGGCCCGCGCGTCCGGCAGAGAGGTTCAGGAAGCGGCCGTTGGGTTCAACGAAGATGCGTTCGGGCGGGAGCAGGCGGAGTTCGCCACTGACACGCGCGCGGCGGAAGAAGCTGAGGTAGCCCTGATGATTGAGCATAACGAGGTCGGGCAGGCCGTCGCGATCCCAATCGACAGCGCGAGGAGTAGTGCGCCACTGCGTGAGAAGCTGCTTTCCTTTGGGTTCCCACCATACCCAATCGGGCTTGGGGGCTGGGCCGGTCCATTCGATTTCGACGGCCCGAGCAGCTTCGAGCTCGCCGCCGGCGGTGCGGCGGTACCAAACGATTTCTCCTTTGATGTCGTTGACAAGAATATCGAGGCGGTCATCGAGATCCCAATCGGCGACCCATGGATTTGTGTAGCCCCACTTCTCCTCGGCCGGACCTTGGACGCTGCCGTTAGAGCCGGCCATGTGGCGGATGACCGATCCGCCAGCCTTGAGATAGCCGCGATCGGTAAACTCGGCGCGCGTGCGGGAGCCGGTGTTCTCGAATAGTTGAATGTAGCCGGCGGAGTTTCCACTGATGAGATCGAGGTCGCCGTCACCATCCCAGTCGGATCCGGTGGGGCGAGAGAGGGCGCCGCTTTTGAGGAACGGATCGATCTGGATGAGGTTGCGCGGAGCGTCAAAGCGTGGCTCCTGGCCGCGCGGGGCAAGGTTCTCGACTAACGAGACCGTGCCATCTTCCTCACTGATGAGCAGCGACGGGCGGCCGTCGGGATGCCATTGCACGACACGCGGCTGGATCATGCACAAATCCATTTTCAGCGGCTTTCCGCCGGCTTGGATGCGCTCGGCGGGGGCGAGGCCATCAGCGGTGGCCCGGTTCAGAGACAAGTAATCGAGGAATGAGCCGGTAATAAGCGACCATTTGCCATTACCGAGCCAATCCACAGCGTTGGGCGCGGGGCTGCCATAGGTATCGATCGGCTTGCCGCCCGCGGTGAGCTGCTGTGGCGGCGTATAGCGAGGCGACTGGTTGGTGCCCGTGTTGCGATGAAGGTAGACGTAGCCGTGCAAGGGGCCGCGCAGCCATTTGCCTTGCGCATCGAAGGCATCGTCCCAACCATACTCACGCCAGTCGCTCACGCCATTCAGGAGGTCGATGCGGCCATCGTGGTCCCAGTCGACAGGAAACCAGAGATCGTCTCGGCCGACATGATACGAGCGTTGGATGGGTAAAGCCACGTACTTGTCCATGCGATTGCGGCGCACGTCGTCGTAGTAGCCGCCGCTGACGACTAGGTCCGGTGCACCATCGCCATTGAGGTCGGCGACGACCATGTCCTTCAGGCCCTTACCAAGGCGTTCGGCAGGTGCGAAAAGTGGTTCGGCTTGTGTGCCGATATTACGGAATAGGTAAGTGCCGTTATAGGGACGGTCGGCGCATCCCACGATCAGGTCGAGGTCGCCATCACCGTCGAAGTCCAAAGCGCCAGGGTGGGGCCAAAGGCCAACGGCAAGTTTTCCGCGCACGCCATCGCGCCCAAACGTCACGCGGGAGCCGTCACCGACGAGCGCTGGACGAGGTCCAGCGGCAAGTTGAGAGATGAAAAGGAGAAGGAAGAAATACTTCATGAGCGGGCTTGCATAAGAATAACCAAACCCACCGGGTTGTGGAGAGTCTATGCAATGTGATTAACCTATGAATGTGAAACCATCACGGCTCACCGCACTCGCCCTGCTCGCTTCCTTGCTTGTGGCGCAGCAACCGGCAGTGCCGCTCAAGAGCGGCGTTGACATAGACGGAATGGATAAGACTTGCAAACCTTGCGAGGACTTCTATCGCTTCGCCAACGGAACTTTTCTCGATAAAAATCCGATTCCGGCGCGGTATTCGAATTGGGGGTCGTTCGGCATACTGGCCGAGGCGAACCGCGAGCGGCTCAGAACGATCCTGGAGGCGGCGGCGTCATCAAAGGCTCCGACGGGCTCGAGCGAGCGCCGGGTCGGCGACTTCTATTCGAGTTGTCTGGACACAGCCACCATTGACGCGCTGGGCGCCAAACCGATCGAGCCGGAACTGAAAGCGATCTCGGAAATCACTACCAAGGCACAACTGGCGAAAGTACTGAACGACCTTCAAAAGACGCAAGCCGCAAGCATTTATGGAGTGCGCTCCGCGCCCGATGCCAAAAAGACCGATGAGATTGTGCTGTACATGATGGCGGGCGGGCTTTCGCTTCCCGACCGCGACTACTACTCGAACAGCGACGAGAAGTCGAAAGAGATCCGTGCGCAATTTCTTCAACACGTCGCGCGCATGTTACGGTTACTTGGCGACGATGCGGCCAAAGCGGAGGAAGCGGCGAAGTCCGTACTGGCGTTCGAGACCGAGCGGGCAGCGATACGGCTGACACGCGTCGAACGCCGGGATCCCTACAAGACTTACAACAAGATGGATCTGGAGGGGCTGCAAAAACTGAATCCGAGCTACGACTGGAAGGGATTCATGGAGAATAATCGCATCCCCGCCAAAACGACAATCATTGTGAGCGAGCCGAAGGCTTTCGAACAGTTCGAACAGCAGA
>DASRHX010000203.1:0-5705 GCA_035650295.1 Bryobacteraceae bacterium
GAAGGTGACGCGGGCGGAGGCGATTTCGCGGCAGAACATGAGTTCGAGGTCGCCGCGGGCGGAGTAGCATTGGGCGAACTGGTTGGTTAGGGAGTCGATGATTGTTTCGGGGGCGAGTGCTGGTTTCACGACCCGAGTGTGCAATGCGGCTCGCGCAGATGGGACGGACGGGGAACCGGAACCCATTGAGGGGAAAAGAGAAGAAATTCAGGCGAGGGGTGTCACTGCAAATTGATGGTGGTTCCGCTGGGGCTCGAATTGGGGCCGATGGTGAGCGTGACGGGATGAGCGCCAGGAGCGGTGAACATACCGGGGAGTTGGACGTTTAGCTGGAGGACGCCGGGCGCGTTGGCGGCCTCGCCGACATAGAGGAGGTCGACGGGGACGTTGCCGATGTGGAGCGACACGGGGAGGCGCGGTTTGCCCTCCGGGTCGAGGAGGCCTCCGCCGGTGGCATAGAAGGACGCGATGGCGCCGCGGGAGGCGGAGGGAAGGGGACCGAACAGTCCCGGGGCGGAGGGGGAGAGTGGGATCGTCGAGTGAGCGATGACGGCGGCGGCGGCGATGACCTCGATGAGGGCATCGGGTGCGGTGAGGTACGGGAGCTGGAAATTGATTTGCGTATCGGAGGCGTAGGACAGCATTGCGGGTTTGCCATTGATGCGAACCTCGGCGGCCTGAGCGAGGCCGGTTCCGAAGAGCGAGACGAGTTGGCCGGGAGCATAGAGTCCTTCTTTAAGCGTGGCGGAGTGAAGGACCCTAATGGGGGTTTCAGATTGGGCGAGGGGCTCGACGTGCACTGGCGGGGGCGCGACGGCTTCGGGCGTGAGCAGGCGGATGCGGCGGTTGTCGAGATCGGCGACGAAGACACGGCCTTGGGCATCGACGGCGAGCGCGACGGGTGAGTTGAGTTGGGCCTGAAGGGCGGGAGCGCCTTCAGCGCCCATGGCAGCGGTTCCGGTTCCAGCGATTGTCTCGATGAGGCCGGCTGGGTTAATGCGGCGGATGGTGTGGTTGTACACGTCGGCGATGTAGAGATGCCCGTTCGAATCGAAGGCCAGTCCGCTGGGAAAGTTGAACTGGCCTTGCGTCACCGGGTCCCACGTGTTGGCGAGGCTGAGGCGGCGTATGGCGTTTTTGCCGGATTCGGCGACGAAGATGAGGCCATTAGGATCAATGGCGATAGACGTTGGGTTGTCGAGCGCGCCTGTGCCGAGGGTCGTGAGGAAGCCATTTCGGCCGAGTTTGCGCACGAGTCCGTTGCCAGAATCGGCGATGTAGAGGTTGCCGGCAGGGTCATAGGCGAGACCGCGCGGCTTGTTGAGTTGGGCAAACTGGGCGGGGCCGTTGTCGCCCGCGATTCCAGGCGAGCCGGTTCCGGCGGCGGTAAAGATGATGCCGTTGGGAAGGACGATGCGGACACGGTGAGCGGCGAATTCGGCGATGGCGATCTCGCCGAGCGGAGACACGGCAATGGCGACAGGATCGAAGAGTGGGGCACTGGTGGCGGGTCCGCCATCGCCCGCGGCCATGGGGGAACTGGGCGCGGCGCCGGTACCTGCGATGAGTTGGAGCGAACCGGAAGCGTTGACGCGCCAGACGCGGCGGGCCTGTTCGTCGGCGAAGTAGAGATTGCCTGTGGGCTCGATGGCGACGCTCATGGGGGCGCTAAGGCGGGCTTCGGTGGCGGTAGCGGGAATGGGGGAGGCGGAGTCACCTTGACCAGCGAATACTGCGACGGAACCAAGGGAGGCGACACGCCAGACGCGGCCGGGTTCCGAAAAATAGACGGTGCCGGCGAGATCCTGATGGAGTGCGCGGAGAGTCTTGAAGGTGTGGCTGGGGAGAAGAGGGGTGAGCGCGCCATCGAGGTTACGGGCCAACAATCCGCCCTCGGCGGTGGCGATGAGGAGGCGGCCGTAGTAGTCGGAGGCAAGGGCGAGCGGCGTGCCAGAGAGCGGGGGTTGGTTTGAGAGCGTGCCGGCTTTACCAGCGGCGAGGCGGATGATGGACTGGGTTCCGGTGTCGGCGATGAAGAGCGTGCCGAGGTAGTCGACGGCGAGTCCGGCGGGGAACTTGAGGGCGATGGGAGTGCCGTCTCCGGCGATCAGGTTGAGCTTCCCGGCGGCGGAGAGCATGTAGACGCGGTTAGCGGGGGCGTCGCTGATGTAGAGGTTGCCGATGAGATCGACGACGAGGTTGCGCGGACCCGCGAGGCCGCCAGCGACAGTGGTGATGCGGCCATCGCGCGAGAGCTTGCGGACGCGGCCGTTGCCGAAGTCGGCGATGAAAAGGTTGCCAAAGGTATCGGTGGCGAGGCCGTAGGGGGACTTGAGGCGGGCGAGTAGGGCAACGCTGTTGTCCCCGGAAAATCCTGGCATACCATCGCCGGCTACCGTGGTGATACGTCCGTTGGGTTGGACCATGCGAACGCGGTGGTCGGAGGAATCGGCGAGGTAGAGGTTGCCTTGGGGGTCGGATGCGATGCCGTCAATGGACCCTAGAAAGGCTGCCGTGGCGGGTCCACCGTCGCCCGAGAAAGTACCGCCAGCATAAGTGGTGATTCGATATGCGGATGCGGCTGGAGTGGCAGTGGTATAGGGAACGGAGGTACTAAGCGCAGACCCTGGTGAAACCTGCGCAGAGAGGCAAAAAATTGCCGTGGCAATTCCAAAACCGGTAAGGCGGATCGCAATTTTCACTCGGCTATATCTCGCTTTCTAGTAGGTGTAAGGCGAGCAGGAACTCTCTCACTTTGTCTTCGATGAGGGGGACATGCTTGCACGGAACACCGCGATTTTTCTAGCTTTGAGCGCGACCTTGGCAGCCCAGACGGGCACGGCGGAGGGAGTGAAGACGGGTTTACGCGCGGTGGTTTGGCGCCAGAGAGCGACGCGGGCGCTGACGGGTGAAACGGGATCGTCGAGCAAGTCTCTGACGCCTGGCCGAGTGTACCGCGTGGTGCGATTCGATCACGTTCCGACAACGGAGGATCTGGCAACGCTGGCGGCGAGCGGAATGATGCCACTGCAGTACGTGCCAGACAATTCGGTGATGGTGTCGATGGCGGATGGCAAGCAGGAGGGCGTGCTGGCCGCGGCGGGCGAGGAAAACGGTGAGGCGACGTTCGAACTCGCACGAAAGATCAGCCCGATGGTGGACGGGATGGAAGGCGAGAACGGGCAAGTTACGGTAGTGGCCGAGTTTTTCCCCGACGTGGCCGATGGCGACACGCGAGCGATCGCGCAGCAGGAGGGGCTGACGATTCTTGCGCATGCGGACCTAGTGGAGCATCAGTTGCTGTTGAAGGGGACGCGGGGGCAGGTGGGAGCGCTGGCGGAATGGGAAGAGGTGTCGTATGTGTTCCCGGCGTCGAAGGACTTGAGCGAGGGCGTGCTAGTGCACGGCTGCGTGGGGGCGGTGACGGCGGCGGGCCCGGTGGCGAACTACATTGCGAAGGTGGGCGAGGGTTGGGAGGGCGCCGGCAAGGGCTCGGCGAACCTGCAATACAGGCTGGCCCTGCTGAGCGCGCAGTTGCCGTTGGATCAGCAGCGGGCGGAGATTCAGCGCGCGCTGGCGGCATGGTCGGCCGTGGTGAACGTGAACTTCAGCGAGGGCGGCACGGCGGGATCGAGCAAGCACTTCAACATCTTCTTTGGGACGGGAGCGCACGGAGATGCGTATCCGTTCGACGGACGCGGGAGGGTGCTGGCGCACACGTTCTTCCCGTCGTTGCCGAATCCGGAACCGATCGCGGGCGATATGCACCTGGACGACGCCGAGGTATGGAAGATTGGGGCCACGACCGACCTGTTTAGCGTCGTGCTGCATGAGCTTGGCCACGGGCTGGGGCTGGGGCATTCGGACGATCCGTCGAACGTGATGTATGCGTACTACCGCGGATGGACCGGGTTGTCGGCGGGCGATATCGCGGCGATTCAGGAGCTGTATGCGGCGCGGACGACGAGCGCGCCGGCTCCGGAACCTGCCCCGGCGCCGGCACCCACGCCCGAACCGGCACCTGCTCCCGCACCGGCACCGGCACCGGCGCCTGCACCAACGCCCACACCCACGCCGACACCAGACACGGTGAAGCCAGTGATCTATGTGACCTATCCTTCGGCGCTGAGCATTACGACTTCGGCGAGTTCGCTGACGTTCTCCGGGGCGGCGTCGGACAATGTGGGCGTGGCAGTGGTGCGATGGATCTCGAACGTGTCGGCGGGCGCGAACGCGGTGGGAACTACGCAGTGGAAGACGACGATTCCGCTGGCGGTGGGCACGAACCGGATCACGTTCGCGGTGGTGGACGCAGCGGGAAATATCGCGACGCGGAATACGACGGTGACGCGGAGGTAGGGGGGAGGAGCGAGGGAGCGACGTGGGCGGGTTACCAGCCGACCTTTCGCTTCTCTCGCGCAGCGAGTGTTTCGTGTAGGAGCGACTTGATGTAGGTCTGGTAGGGGAGGCCTTTTTTTTCAGCTTGTTTGCGGGCCAAGGCTAGATCGGTTTCAGGAATCCGCAGCGATACTACGGGTGCGGGCGTCTTCTTGGAGGCTGCGATGCGTTCCAGTAGTTTCGCCTTTGTGAGGATCTGTGCTTCGCCTTTCTTCACGGCGGCGAGGAGTTGCTTGCCGTGAAGGTTTCGGCTCTTGTACCACCAGGCGGCTTCCTCGGCTTCGGTGGCGAAGGTGGGAACGGTCCGAGTGGGTTGTTTGACTGCACGCTTTTTCATTTGGTGTTCTCCAGAAATGCTTTTCGATCGGCAATCGTTGCTCGGAATGCGGTGATCGCGCGAATTTTACCGTCCCGTATAGTCCATACAGCAGACAACAGCCTGCCATGATCGGTCAGGCCGACGGAGCGATAGCGTTCTTCGTCAGCGACAAGTTCGCTCCTCAAACTCGTCTGGCGACACCTTGTGAGCAGCGAGATGCCTTCTGTTCTCGGCATCCCAATCGAATTCGATGGCATCAGCCACGATTCAATATTGTAGCGCAGTGTATATACGTTGCGCTTGTTGTTCATACGTTGGTCAACGACAAAGACAGGATGAACATAGCAAGCATCGTCGATTACAATCCTTGGCATGGCGACAACATAGGCAGACATTGAACGAGAGTTCGACGAATCTCTTGGATACATACACAACGACATTCAAGCTCTATGCGCGAGCAGGAATACGCTGAACTACACAGTCGCTCTGCTTGTAGGCGTCGCTTGCGAGGCGTTGGAGGACGCTTGCGCATATCCCAGTAAGCTCAAAGTCTTGGAGGAACTATTGCCAGACGCAGACTGGCAACAACTGGCAAAACCGCTATTCGAAGCAATCCGACACGGACTGGCGCATCACTTCGATACGAAGCACATTCACGTGGACGGCGAGGTCGTTCAAATTTACTTGTCTTGGAGCATGAAAGAGACCATCCGCATCAAGCAAGTAAACGGTCACGACGCACTGTATCTCGGCACATGTCAGCTTGGCGCGGGGGTCTGTAGAAAGATTCAGGATTTCAAGACACGACTGCAGCACGATTCTGTTGCTCGACAACGATTCAAAGACTCAAGCAGCAAGGAAGAAGTGTCAGGTGCCGTCCCGACTTGTGGAAAAGACTAAGGCACAAACCTTGATCATTGCCGACTTGGCCGACGTAGTATGCCTGCGATACTCCCTTAGCGCACCATACCCCGCGCCCAAACTTCGA
>DASRHX010000204.1:0-3002 GCA_035650295.1 Bryobacteraceae bacterium
CGCGCCGCAAGCGGCGCGCCCCTTACCTTAAACTACATGGACTCCCTCGGATTTCAACCGGTTTTTTCTAGCCGTATTTGATTCTCGCTTTCTCCTGTGGCTCACGTCAGGGGTGATTCGTCGATTCGATGCGGGACAAACTGCAGCTCTACATGCGGCCTGTTGGTGAGCGACGCGCGCTCTGGCCCTGATGACAATGCGCCGCGCGGGCTCCTCATTCGTTAGTCGGTCTGGCGTCGCCGCCTTTGAATTAACCAGGTTTGCCCGCGTCGGTTTGAACCGTCATCGCATCAACGAAGTTCCTCGCAGCGTGAGGGGAAAACGCCTCCTTTCTCCTTGCAGACTATGCGGCGCTCGCGCGCCGATACGGCTCGCCCCTGGCGAGCATGGCCCAGATCATGCGCGCATGCTTCGCGGCCAGAGCGACCGCCGCCTTGCGGTAGCCGCGCTGTTCGATCAAGGATCGAATCCACTGGCTGAGCCGGTCGTCCTTGGTGCCCAGTGCCGCGAGCACCGCGCGGGTGCCATGGATCAGCAGGGTACGCAGATAGACATCGCCCTGTTTGGTGATGCGCCCGAGACGCACCTTGCCGCCGGTCGAGTATTGGCGGGGGACCAGGCCGAGCCAGGCGGCGAATTCGCGTCCGCTCTTGAAGATCTTCATGTCGGCGACACTGGCGACAATGGCGGTGGCGGTCACTGATCCGATTCCGGGCATTTCCATCAGACGTCGGGCCGCTTCGCTGTGGCGGGCCAAGGCTTCGATCTCGCGGTCGTAGGCGAGAATCTGTGCGTCAAGCACACCGATCCGTTCATTGACCTCCTGGAATAGTCGCCGCGCCAGCTCAGGTATGCCGTTACCGGTGTCTTCGAGCACCGGCGGCAGCTTGTGGCGGAAACTGTAGCGACCGCGTGGCAATACCACGCCAAATTCGCACAGCATGCCACGCAGCTGGTTGATCAGCGCCGTGCGTTGGTCCGAAACCTCCTTGCGCACGCGATGCAACACCAGCACCGCCTGCTGTTCGACGGATTTAACCGCCACGAAGCGCATGTTCGGCCGCCCGACTGCCTCGCAGATCGCCTCGGCGTCGTTACCGTCGTTCTTGCCGCTTTTCCGGTACGGGGCGACAAAGCGCGGCGCCATGATCCGCGCATCGTGACCGAGACGGCGCAACTCTCGCGCAAAATGGTGCGCGCCCGAACACGCCTCCATGCCGATCAGGCATGGCGTCATCTGCGCGAACATCGACAGTAAGTCGGCACGTCCGACGCTGCGCCTGAGTAGCACCTTGCCATCCCTCCCGACCCCATGCACACTGAATACATTCTTCGCCAGGTCGATGCCGACAGTGGTAACGTTCATTTCGACTCCTCCTCACCGTGATTGAGACTTCGCAATCCCAATCTGGCACACCGATGCCGCTGGTGCAGGGGGAGTCCATTTCATTCGTTAGCCTTCGATTACTGTTCGCACAACTGAAAGGACATCATGCCTCGAACGCTCAGGTCTCTAGTCTGCGCAGCGATTCTCGGCACTATGCTTGTCAGTGTGCGCGCTGATTGCGCCGAACTTCCAGTACGCTGGAAATGCGAGGTGAGGGACGGTGAGTGCATCGGCAAAGTCAGGCTGACTATAAGGAAAGCATTCTGGAAAGAGGCAGTTGGTCAATACGTTCTGTCGCAGTTTCCTAATCGTGAGTATTTATTCGAAGACATCACATCCAAGAACGTGAAGAAATTGCTGCACCTAGTTAACGCAGATACGTATGCTTACTTTGGCACTAACGGCGAAGCAGAATCTGAAGCGCTACGAAATCGATATCAGCATAGCGTAGGACAGACTGTATTTTCTGTCGTGATGGAAAACTTGATAGAGGCTTTCCCGGAAGGCGAAGACGAAATGCCTCGCGAATGGAAAACCAGAAGCATTGAATTCGAAGGAAAGACGTTTGACGTTTCGGCGAAGAAATCTGGCAAGAAAAAATTCCTCTTCAAGGTAAAGGAACGCTCGCAGCAGAGCCCGAGGAACTGGGACGTGGAGGGCGAATGGGAGGTATCGAAGTCAGCTCCGTGGTCGGATCAAACATCTATGGATGGATGGACCGTACAAAACGAACCATCTCCGAGTCTGAAAGAACTGCGAAAAGGCACCCCATGAACGCGACGGCTATCCCTGCGCTGCAGCCGACCGGCCGAAAGCTGCGCTTTTGCCCGTCGGCTGAGCTGCGACGCTAGGCCGCTTCAGGAGCACGTAATGCGACCCCTTCGATATTCCATCAACGTCACGCTGGACGGTTGCTGTGATCATCGTGCAATCCCCCCGGACGAAGAGTTGCATCATCACGCGGTCGAGAACCTCGAGCAGGCCGACGCCCTCCTTTTTGGCCGGGTGATTTACGAAATGATGGAGGCTGCATGGCGGCAGCCAGCGCAGACGGGAGTGAGACCTGATTGGATGCAGCCTTGGATGCAACCCTTCGCCCGAACGATCGACGCGGCGAAGAAGTATGTTGTGTCGAGCACGCTGGCCCGAGTGGATTGGAACGCGGAGCTCGTGCGCGGGGATCTGGGAGAAGCAGTTCAACGGCTCAAGCAGGAGCCGGGTAGAGGACTGTTCGTGGGAGGCGTGAAGCTTCCGCTCGCGTTGGCGGAGCTGGGATTGATCGATGAGTATGAGTTCGTGGTGCAGCCAAGGCTGGCGGGCCACGGGCCGACGTTGTTCGCCGGGCTATCGAAGCATCTCGACTTGAAGCTCGTAAGCCGGCTGGAGTTCGGCTCGGGAGCGGTGGCGCTGAGGTATGAGCCGAGGAGGTAGCCATCGGGATGAGAAAGACGCGGCCTAACCATGCGCTGCAGCGAACCCGGCCATCGCGTCCAGGTTGCAATCGAACGCCCTCGTGGGCCGAGTCGCTGAGCCCGGGCGACCGGGTAGGACGTCTACACGATCGTTCCGTGAGGAAGAAACCTCTCCCCCCCGCTCAGACGAACTGAGATCGTGC
>DASRHX010000205.1:0-10004 GCA_035650295.1 Bryobacteraceae bacterium
TCGCGGTCGTAGTCGCTGGTGCTGGCCTCGATCTCGCGGCGGAGTTGGGCGATGCGGGCCTTGATGTCCTCCCCCTTGCCGGCGCCTTCGATGATCGTCGTGTTGTCTTTGTCGACCGTGACACGCTTTGCGCGGCCGAGATCTTCGAGCTTCACGCCTTCGAGCTTAATGCCGGTCTCTTCCATGATCGACTTGCCGCCGGTGAGGATGGCAATGTCCTCCAGCATGGCCTTGCGGCGGTCGCCGAAGCCAGGGGCCTTCACGGAGCAGACGTTGAGTGTGCCGCGGAGCTTGTTCACGACGAGGGTGGCAAGCGCTTCGCCTTCCACTTCCTCGGCGATGATGAGCAGCGGACGGCCGCCGCGGGCGATCTGCTCGAGCAACGGCAGAAGGTCCTTCATGTTGGAAATCTTCTTCTCGTGGATCAGGATGTAGGGGTCCTCGAGAACGGCTTCCATGCGGTCGGCGTCGGTGATGAAGTAGGGCGACAGGTAACCGCGGTCGAACTGCATACCGTCGACGGTCATGAGCTCGGTCGTCATCGTCTTGGCTTCTTCCACCGTGATGACGCCGTCCTTGCCCACCTTCTTCATCGCTTCGGCGATGATGTTGCCGATGGTGGCGTCGCCATTGGCCGAAATGGTGCCGACCTGAGCGATCTTCTGGTCGTTTTCGACCTTCACGCTCATCTTCTGCACTTCAGCAACGACCGCGTCCACGGCCTTCTCGATGCCGCGCTTCAAAGCCATCGGATTCGCGCCGGCCGCAACGGCCTTCACGCCCTCTTTGAAGATGGACTGGGCCAGAATTGTGGCGGTTGTGGTGCCGTCGCCGGCAACGTCGGAGGTCTTCGACGCTACCTCGCGCACCATCTGCGCGCCCATGTTTTCCAGCGGGTCCTTCAACTCGATCTCTTTGGCGACGGTAACGCCGTCCTTAGTGATCGTGGGACCGCCGAACTTCTTCTCGATGACTACGTTGCGGCCCTTCGGACCGAGAGTCACCTTCACTGCGTCAGCAAGCTGGTTGACGCCGCGCATGATCGCTTGACGAGAATTTTCGCCGTACGTAATAGATTTTGCTGGCATTGCTTGATTACTCCTGATTTCTCTTGTGTGATCTCGCTGGGCGCAGCGTTAGCTGGCCTTCGCCTTCTTCGCAGGGGCAGCCTCTTCGACGACACCAAGAATCTCGTCCTCGCGCAGGATGAGATACTCCTCACCGTCGATCTTGATTTCATTGCCGGCATACTTGCCGAACAGGATCTTGTCACCCACTTGGACTTCGAGCGCGATCAGCTTCCCGTCGTCCAGGCGTCGGCCCTTGCCGACGGCCGCGACTTCAGCCTTTTGCGGCTTTTCTTTCGCGCTGTCGGGAATGATGATGCTACCCGCCATCGTTTCGTCTTCATCGAGCCGCTTCACGACAATCCGGTCGTAGAGCGGGCGAATGTTCATTGCCATTGGTATCTGACCTCCATGAGTCTGACTGCTGCTTGTGAGAAAAAATCCTAGGATATGGGCGTCCGTAGCGAGGGGTCAGCCTCAACTGCCCGCGACCTTTCAGGCCGCGATCGTGCCCAAAACTTCGTGAATCGGTCCGGACCAACCGTCCGTTCCGACTCTTATATTTAGCACAATTTTTGCCTGAGTGACAGATTTTCCACGCAAAATACTGAAACTAAATCAAAAATAGTTGTTGCAGTACTGTTATTATTGATGGTGGGTCACTCAGATAAACCTGCCGCCAGCGACTCAGCAATTTACTTTCGCTCACGCACGCTTTGACCCAGGGTGGCGTCCCAGGAGCCATCACCTTGCGCCGTATAATTCCCCAGCTTATCCCAATCCTCACGGCTTAACCCGTTTAGATCCCATACGATGCGGCCATCGCGCAGGGTCAGTTCGGCGACGATCTTCTTATCGCCCCGCAACCGGGCGCCGTAGACATCCGTGTAGCCGAACTTGCCTGTGAGGACGCTGAGCACCGCAACGTCCGCAATCGCCCCGACGGTAAGGTTCCCTAGCTCTTCACGCTTGATCTGCCGGGCTGGGTGCCATGTGCTCCGCGTGATTACCTCCTCAATCGGCATTCCCAACACCAGGAACTTCGACATGACGTTCGTCATGTCCTTCATGCCGGCGTTCATTGAGGAGATGTGGAGGTCGGTCGAGATCGAATCGGGCCAGAAATCCTGTTTCATCGCGGGCGCCGCGAGGCGGAAGGCGAAGCTGCCGCCGCCGTGACCAACATCGAAGAGGACGCCGCGCTTGCGGCCCTCGCGCAAGTAGTCGCGGACTTTCCCCTGCGCGTCGAGCATGGGCACCCAAGGCAGGTAGGTGTGAGTGTACATGTCGCCGGGGCGGAGCCGTTTTGTGATCAACTCTTCGTGCGGTCGTTCCGGCTGGAACTTGCCGAAGTCGACCATCAGCGGCACGCCGGCCGCCTTCGCACAGGCGAGAGCGTTGTCGACAGCCGTCCAGTTTGGGGCCGTAAAGTGGGCGGTTTTCACGCCGACGATCGTTGAGCTGTACTGCTTGATGCGGTCGGCGCAGGCCTTGGGATCCATCTCGGCGGTGTTCTGTTCGACGTCGGAGCCGCCGCCCATGCCGGTGCCGACGATATTCAGCAGCGAGAGCACGCGCGTGCGCGACTTGTCGATGACGCGCGTCTTGAAGCGTGGGAAGCTCTTCGCCCCCGACGAGCCGGCGTCGACCATCGTGGTGACACCCGAGCGGAAGCTGTGATCGTCGGGCATGACGCTCGACTCGCCCATATACTCGCGGCCTTCGCCGGCGAACACATGGACGTGGAGATCGATGAGGCCCGGGGCGACATAAAGGCCCGTCACGTCTACGGTCTTCCTCGCCTGCGCGGCGGCTATATCAGCCGCCACCGCGGCAATTTTGCCGTCCTGGATCGCCACATCGCGGCGGGCATTGATCCGGTTCCTGGCATCGACAACCGTGCCGCCTTTGAGCAGCAGATCGTATTGTTGAGCCGTCAGGGAGAAAGATGCCATCATGGCCAAAGCGAGTACACGGAGCATGGGAGGGATTGTATCGTAGTGGCGGAGGAACGGATTGCAACCTTGAACCAGCTAGTCCAGCGACCCCAAAACCCCCTCGGCCAGCGCCCTTGCTCCCACCTGATCCATATTCGCCATGACGGCCACGACGTTGCCGGTCGTCACATTCATCAGCAGCATCGTCGAGCACCCTTGTTGGCCGCCGCTGTGGCCGACGATCTTGTGGCCATTTTGGACGATGATGTCCCAGCCGTAGCCATAGCTGGATGTCTTGCCGTTCTTCAGGCGCTGCGG
This sequence comes from Bryobacteraceae bacterium, assembly GCA_035650295.1. Classification (GTDB taxonomy): domain Bacteria; phylum Acidobacteriota; class Terriglobia; order Bryobacterales; family Bryobacteraceae; genus JAFLBB01. The sequence continues at coordinate 3,323 of DASRHX010000205.1, forward strand.
CGCCCACATTGCTTCGAGCGTTGCGGGCTTCAGCAGCGCGCCTGAGCGCACGGCGAGAGCGAATTTGACCAAGTCGGCTGGCGTGCCGATCATGCCGCCGCCGGGAATTTTGTTCGATGTGTCAGTGAGCCCCGAGTTGAACACCGTGCCATCGGCGCGCTTCGTGTAGAAGCGCGTGCGGTGCGGGACAATCTCCCAACGGTCATCGTCGCGCAGCGTTGTCATCCCGGCCGGCGCGCAGATGTGCTCTTGCAAGTACTCCTTGAACCGCCTCCCCGAAGCTGCTTGGATGGCGGCGCCGGCAAGGTTGTAGCCGTAAGTCGAGTAGCTGTACTTGGTTCCCGGTTCGCAGACCAGCGGATCGTTTTGAAAAATCGGAAGCGCCTCCACTACGTCGCTGTAATGCCGCACCGTGTCGAGTTCTTCGCCGCGCAGGTAGTGGCGAATGCCCGACAGGTGCGCAAGCAGCAGGCCCACGGTCACGCTCCCTTGCGGTTTCAGAGGGAACGACGGCACGTAGCGTTGAATGGACGCGTTCAAATCGAGCTTGCCTTGCTCCCAAAGCTGCATCGCCGCAACCGCCGTAATTGGCTTCGCAACCGACCCGAGACGGTACACCGTCTGGGCCGTGGCCGGGACCATGTTCTCCAGGTCCTGCAGTCCATAGCCCCGCTGCCAGCGCAGCTCGCCATTCACAGCGACAGCGATGCTCAGGCCAGGAATCGAGTCCTTCACCATCTGCGCGTGTGCCAGCCGGCCGATTTCGTCGACAGTCTCGGTGGGTAACTGCGCGCAAATCGGTAGCGCGGCGAGGGCGAGCAGAACGGTGCGGCGCAGCATGGATTAGCGAATTGGCGAGAAAGAGAGCGGACGCAGGAAAGTTGAGCTGATGTTCGAGACGACCTCAGCGTCGCTCAGTCCTGGCGTTGCGCGCAACTTTACCCAATCGGGGTCGCTCACGAACGCAGACCACGTCTTCTCCCGATGCGCCAGGCTATCGTACCCGAGCATGTACGTGAGATTCGGCATGTCGGGTCCGTAAATCGTCTCGCCGAAGAACACAGGCGTCATGCCCACCTTGCGGAAAATGTCGATCTCACCGTTCCCGAACATGCCGATCTTGCTACCCAGCGAGCCGAAGTTGTTCGACTCGTAGGTGCGCAGCTCGAACACGCGGCTAGTCGTTTTCGCCTCGGGCGTCTGGATCTCGGGAAACGTGGGGAAACCGCGCATGAGGCGCGATTCGATGCGAGTGAACGTAAGTCCCGGCGTTGTACTGAACTTCTCCACCGCTTTCGCCAATGCGGGATTGGAAAACATCTTTCGCTTGATGTCCTGAATACCCGCCAGCGAAGGGAAACCCATGAGCGAAAGTGCAAACGGCCCCTTGGGCGCGACGAGTTGCCCGAAGTAGCCGTGGCCCAGAACTCCGGCCTTTTCCGCTGCGGGCGCCATGGCGTCCTTAAGAAAGTCCGTGACGCGCTGCATCTGGTTGTCGGCCGAGTTGCGGCACCAATAGTAAGTCAGCTCGATAAAGCTCTGCGGGGGAAATTTCTGTGCTTGCATGGCGGTTGAGGCGAGCCCGGCCGTAGCCGTGGCGGCGATCAAATTGCGGCGGGTCATCTTTAAGAGCATATCGCCGCGCGAAACTCGGCGCGGTCCTGTGGAGCGCGCTCAGTGATGATTCTTGGTGGCCTTGAGAATCGCCTCCATGTGGGCAATGTATTTCTCAAGCGACGTGCGCCCTTCGGCGGTCACACGGTAATCGCTGCGCGGTACCCGTCCCGCGAACGACTTCTGGCATTCGATGAAACCAGCATCCTCCAGCTTGCGCGCGTGGACGCTCAGGTTGCCGTCGGTGACGTTCAGCAACGCCTTCAGCTCGTTGAAGGTCAGCGACTCGTTCACCGCCAGAGCGCTGATGATCCCCAACCGGATCGGCTCGTGAATCGTGCGATCCAGCACGGACACCTTTTCCGCCTGCAGCTTTCCCCTGGTAGGCGGGCCTTTCGGCGCCGCGTCCACTTTTATTGCGGCATTCGATTTAGCCACCGTAGCTCCTCGCTATACGAAATCCAAAGATGATTTGCAGCACGCCGAATCCGGCGGCCAGCCAAATGTCGGCCGTTGCTTCCGGCGAGAACAACGCGCAGCCGCCGAGCACCAGAAACAGCACGCCAAGCAACTGCACAATGCGAATCGAGTGCGCGCCGCCGCCGAGGACGCCTGTTCCGTAGAGTAGAAGCCACATGCCGGCCAAATGGGCGCGATTGTCTTGCGGGGCGAGGGCCGCCGTGATGAGGAAGCCGGAAACGATAGCGGGCACGAAGGCGAGGATGAACTTGCGTCCCGGCGCCGTCAGCAGCGGTGTCCCGGCAGCGGAAGCCTTACGGTTCATGGTCACCACGCCAATGAGCAATGCGGCGACGGCGGCGGCCACCCACACAAGAATCCACGTCCGGAAGTCCTGTTGCGCGCGCGCGACCCACGCCGCGACGAGCGCGATGGAGCCCATCGCAATTCCTCCCTTGCCCGGCACCGCTGTGAACGAGCCGGCGCGCTCCATGGTGCTGCGGATGAACCGCAGGTTGTCCATGGCACGGTCGTGTAATGCGGCGGGCTGCTGAGACACGGCACCTCCATGCTAGCGCCCGAGCGCGGCGGCGGCAAGTGCTTTGCAGTGTGAAGGGCGGTAGGGCGCGTTGGTTTCCGGCCCGGCAGGACTACTGCTTGTCGTAGACTATTTTGACCTTCTCGTTCACTCCCGCGGCCGATCCCGTCTCCGTCAACGTCTTGCCATCGGCGGAGACGACCAGCGCCGTCTTATACATGTCCTTGCCGTCCTTCTTCCATGTGAGATCCAGCCCCCGGGCGCCATTCTTCGCGATCACGCACGTCCATCCGGACGGCCACACGGGACCCTTGGCGGGATGGTCTTTACCGTCGAACTTAGCGTCGCAGACGCCACCCGCGTTCCCAAGCGATATGGTGAGACCCTCGCTATCTGTCGGGGTCAGGGTAAGCGTCTCCGGCGAATTGGTCTTGAGGTTCTTGGTTTTCCACTTGCCGGCCAGGCCAGGACCGCCGGATACACGCTGGAACGACATGGAATCGTTGGAAGTGCCGCCATCGGCTTTCACGCGTTTGGCGTCCAGTGTCAGCGCCTTGCCATTGGGAGAGAGCTTCAAGGTAGCGGTGGAAGTGACCTTACCATTGGTCTTCTCGGTTATCTCCCACGTGTTCGCGTCGACCGCTTTCCAGGCGGCGGTCATGCCCCACGGTGTCATGTTGTCCTTGCCGTCCGTCTTGAATGTGTACGATTGGCCATCCATGGTAGCTTTCATTTCGCCACCGGAGAGCTGTTCGTATGTAATCGTGGTGTCGCCAAAATCGCTTTTCGCGAGGTTCATTTTCCATTTGCCCGCGTAGGGTGCGTCGGCTGCGGCGCTGAGCGCGCAGGCGCAAATACCAATCAAAAACATGTTGCGCATGGAGTTCTCACCCTTTCTGGCAAAATTATGCTCGCGGGATTCACGCGACGCAAGCCAGGGGTGGGATCTTACGGAACCAGTTGATCGCCGTAGGTGACGCCGGTGCGCTAACCCTCGTTCTGCATCGCCTGAATCAGCGCTTTGATGTAGCCGTAGGCGAAGGAGAACGCCTGGTTGCCGCCGGGATCGTCGGGGTGGCCGGGCATGTGGTCGGGCATCATCATGTACGGGTAGCCGACTTCTTTGTACACTTTGATCGCTTTGTAGAAGTTCACATCGCCCTCGTCCGGGTAAGTCTCGACGAACTTATCGCGCTTGCCGCGGATATTACGGAAGTGGACGTTGAAGATCTTCTTTTTCTGGCCGAAGAAGCGGATAACGTCGAAGATTTCCTTGCCGGGGTCCTGCAACATCTCGCTTACGGTGCCCTGGCAGAAATTCAGGCCGTGATACGGGCTCTCTTTGATCGAGATGAATTTCTTCAAGCCCTCAACGGTACCGAGCACGCGGTCAACGCCGCGAAAGCCGGAGGCCGGAACGCCGGGGTCGTGCGGGTGGCAAGCCATGCGGACCTTGTATTCATTGGCAACGGGAATGGCGCGGTCCAGAAAGTACGTAATGCGCTCCCACATAACCGGCGCGGGCGAGGGCCCCGCTTCAGTGAGCGGCGGCTCTTGCTTGGCCTTGCTCAAATCCCATTCGCGCGCCGACACGCCGCCGCGGCCTTCGACACGGCCGGAAGTCAGTACGCCCAGGATCGACATGTTGTACTTCACGGCCGGCAGCCCAGCCTTGGCGCAGTTGCGCAGTGACATGCAGACGTTATCGATCGCGCGGTCGCGATCCGGGCTCTTGCCCATCATGATCGACGGGTTCGCCGCACGGCCAATGTAGGACGAGGCGAGTCCATTGATCTCCGACATCATCAGCTTGACGCCGTACTTGGAGCAGAGTTCGGCCTGTTTCTCGATGTCCTCCACCTCCATGTAGCCTTTCGCGCCGACACGAACCATGCCGCAGACGTCTTTCACGCCGCTTCGCGCGAGCAGCTTCAGGTAAGTCTCGTTGATCGGGCCGCGCTGGCAGCCGACTACCATGACTGCTTTACCAGGCTTGTAATCCGTTCGCGGGTCGGAGATGCCGGGAGCCGTAGCGGCCATCGGAGTGGCTGCGGCGAGCGCCGACGAGGAGGCGAGGAATTGACGTCGATTCATGCTGAGGCAGCATATCAAAACGGAAGTGCCAACTGGGGCGCCTCCGGATAGCCGTCCGTTCTCTCATACCGCTCCGGCAATCCGGCCTTCACACGGGCCGCGCGCACGCGTTCAGCCAACCGGTCCGTATAGTCGCTTCGCAGAAACGCATCGCGCGAAAACCGCTGCTCATACTTCCTCAGCAGATGCGGAAACCGCTCTCCCAGGAACGGCAGGAACACGCGCAAGGCGCATGGCTTCAGGAAAAGCGCATGCGCCATGAACGACGATGCGCCCGCATCCGCCGCGGCTTGCGCGATGGCCTCGATCTCTTTGTCGTTGATATGCGGCATCACCGGGGAGCATTGCACGCCCATGCGAATTCCAGTACGCGCCAGAGTCCGAACCGCCTCCAGCCGCAGTTCGGGCCTCGGCGCGCGTGGCTCCATGGCGCGAGCCAATCCATCATCCAGAGTGGTAACCGTCATGCCAATCTGCAGGCGGTGCCGCGCATGCACCTCGGCCAATAACTCGGCATCGCGCGCCACCAGATCAGACTTCGTCGTGATGAAAACCTTGTGGCCGCAGGTGTCGGCGAGCGCACGCAGAATCCGCCGTGTCAGTCCGTAGCGCCGCTCGGCAGGCTGATAGGGATCGGTTGCGGTTCCGATGGCAATCGACTCGCCTGGCTTCACCCGCGCGAGGTCGCGCCGGAACGTGTCAAGCGTGAACTGTTTGGCGAAAATTCTGTTCTCGAATTCCTCGCTCTCGCGAAGCTCCATGAACTCGTGCGTGTAGCGCGCGTAGCAATATTTGCAGCCGAACTCGCAGCCGCGGTAAGGATTGATGGTCCAAGAAAACGGCGCCCTGGCACTGCTACATCGATTCAGGACGCCGCGAGTAGGGAGTGTTCTATAGTCGACCGCGCGTTTGGCTTCGAGGAGTTGCCCCTCCGAGGCCAGCCGCGCAATGCCGATGAGAACGGACACCACCCATATTCGCCTATTCTTCGTATAGTGTCAAGATTTACACTAAGCGCTTGAAGAGATTTTGATTTCAGCGGTTGCCGTATTCGTCGTGGCGGCGCCACCAGATGCCCGTCTCGTTGCGCCCTTTGGGGGCGCGGTCGAGCCACTGGTACATGCCCCAGAGGCCGTCCAGTCCGCGCGCATAAGTGGAATAGGTGTGGTAGACAACGCCATCCTCGAGCACGAACGCGCTCATTCCCGGTCTCTCGCGCGTGTACGTGGCCACATCGGTTCCGGTCATGGTCGCGTTCTCAGCAACAGGCCCTTCACCGCGTTTCGTCATCGTGTCACCGATCCCATGTTCCGTCCACGCCGGCTCGCGCCGGTAGTTGTATTCGATGGCCCCCTCGCGCTGTTGCTCCTCGGTGAACGAGACGTTGAAGTCGAAGTTGAAGTTGATTTCGCTACCCAGCGAGGACGCCCAGGGGAACGTCCACGCCATCCGCCGCTTGTACGCCTGCAGCTTCGCGAGAGGCGCACGCGACACCGCCGAAAGAGTGACGTCGTGGTTGGCCAGGTGCACAACGAACCCGTTGAAGCCGTCCGCGATTGCCGAGCAGGACGGACACCCCGCCGTGTAGTCGGGCCCGAACATGAAGTGGTAGACGAGGAGCTGCGAGCGCCCTTTGAAGAGGTCTGCCAGCACGGCGCTCCCCTCATCGGTCTCGAATCGATACTCCTGGTCGATCCGCACCCACGGCAGTTCCTGCCGCCACTGCGCTAGCTCGTCGCTGCGCCGCGTGAGTTCCTTCTCCGCCTTGAGCAGTTCGAGCCGCGCGGCGAGCCACTCTTCTCGTGTCCCGGTTCTGTGCTTTGTCATTGCTCTGCTCTCCTTTCTCCAGTGTTTTCTACGACTTGACGTGTTCTGCTACGAGCGCTACGTATTGATGCCCCCCTCCGTGTGTCTCGGCTCTTTCGTCTTCCTCCTATGTTCCTTCTCCATACCTCCCCTAGGATGGAGAGCGTGCGG
>DASRHX010000206.1:0-3253 GCA_035650295.1 Bryobacteraceae bacterium
GAGATGCTCGCGCAAATCATTTGGTTTGGGTACACAATCGGGGAAGTGAGTTGTCCGACGCTGTACTTTGCCGAAGCATCTTCGATCAACTTTCGCCGCAGCGTACAGTACGGATTCGGAGTGCTGGCGACCGCGTTTCAATTCCGGCTCGCCAAAATGAACCTGATCCGGTCGCCGCTCTTTCCTGCCTTTGCACAAACGCGCTGAGATAATGCGATCCGTGTGGATTTGCGCCGGCCTCGCTGGACTTACGCTGGCGGCATTCTGGCCTGTGACCCACGCCGATTTCGTCAACATAGATGACGCAATTTACGTCGCGACCAACATGCGGGTGCAACAGGGACTGACGTGGGAGAATGTGAAGTGGGCGTTCAGCACGTATTATTTCAGCAATTGGCACCCGCTCACGTGGCTGTCGTACCTGCTTGATTGCGAAATATTTGGCGCGAACCCGCGCGCGATGCATTGCGTGAACCTCACGTGGCATGTCGCAAACGTGCTGCTGTTGTTTGGTCTGCTGAAGCGGGTCACAGGGGCGACCTGGCCGAGTGCCGTGGTCGCCGCGCTCTTTGCGGTCCACCCACTCCATGTGGAATCGGTGGCCTGGATCTCCGAACGGAAGGATGTGCTGAGCACCTTCTTCTGGATTACGAGTATGTGGGCCTACTGCGAGTACGTGAAAGCGCGTTGCGCGGGATGGTACACGGCCGCGGTCGCTCTGTGCGCGCTCGGGTTAATGTGCAAAGCGATGCTGGTGACGTTGCCCTTCGCGTTGCTGCTTTTCGATCTCTGGCCGCTGCGACGGTTTGATTTAAGCGCGCCCGACTGGTTGGGGCGCGTGGCCAAATTGATTGTCGAGAAGCTGCCGTTTTTCGCGCTTGCGGCTGTGACTGGCTTTTTGACCCTGGTTGCGCAGCAAACTGGCGAGGCGATAATACCTTTTGAGCCTTTGTCGCTTTCGGACCGCATTGAAAACGCGTTGATCTCTTATGTGCGTTATTTGGCCAAAATCTTTTGGCCAACGGAGTTGGCCGTGTTTTATCCCCATCCTGGGGAGTGGCCTACGATGCAATTTGTGGTTAGCCTGGCCTTGTTGGCAGGAGTGAGCGCCGCCGCAGTTCTCTACGTCCGCCGGCATCCCTTCCTGTTCACCGGGTGGTTTTGGTTTCTCGGGACTCTGGTGCCGGTGATTGGCCTGGTGCAAGTGGGTGGGCAGTCCATGGCCGACCGTTACATGTACGTTCCGTCGATCGGGCTGTTTGTCGCGCTCGTATGGATGTTGAGGCGGGCCGCCGCGCGAGTGCCGGTCGCGGGGATGGCGACTGTGGTGACCATTGTTCTTTTTATCTGTACTGTTCTCACGTATCAGCAATCCCGGCTTTGGCATGACAGTGTGACACTATTTACTCATGCCGCCCGGGTAGTGCCCCCAAACTCTGTTGTGCTTAACAACCTCGGCTCGGCGCTGCTCGAAGCGGGACGCGCGTCCGAAGCGGACGAGGCCTTCAGTCGGGCGCTGGAACTTGATCCAGAAGACCCGTTGGCGCTGGGCAACGCCGGAAATTCATTGCTGCGTGCGGGCAGGATCGATGAGGCCCTTCTGCGATACCGCAAGGCGCTGGGCGTGAAGCCGGACATGCCGCAACTGCACCTGAACGCCGGGCTCGCGTTCTACAGGAAATCGGAGTTTATGAGTGCATTGCAGCACTACGGCCGAGCATTGCAGTTGAATCCATTTTACATCGAGGCCTACATCAACGCGGGAAATGTGCTGATGGCCCTGGGCCAGCCCGCGGCGGCAGCGACCAACTATGCGCGGGTGGCGGAGCTTAAACCCGATCACGCTGGAGCGCATTACAATCTCGGCCATGCCGCGCTGGCGCAAGGCCAGCCGAAGCAAGCGGCGGAGCACTTTGGACAGGCAACGCGCGCAGACCCTGAATATGCCGAAGCGCATCAGCAGCTGGCGGCGGTGTTGCAGCGAATGGGCGAGTTGAACCAGGCACGCGAGTCGCTCGAGCGTGCGATGGAACTGAAACCATCCGACGCCGCATTGCACGGCCAGCTGGGCATGCTACTGGCACAAAGTGGGCATGCGAAGCAGGCGATCGCGGCTTATCGCAAAGCGATGGAGTTAGGTCCAGAAAAGTTCGAAGTACCGAACAATTTGGCGTGGTTGCTCGCGACGCATCCGGATGCAGGGATACGCAACGGCGTAGAGGCAGTCCAGTTGGCTGAAAGCGCCGTGAAGCTTGGCGGCCGGCAGCACGCGTTCCTGCTGGGCACGCTCGCGGCGGCCTATGCCGAAGCGGGGAGGTTTCCAGACGCGATCAAAACCGCGGAAGAAGCAATTGAGCTTGCAAAGAAAAACGGCCAGGAGGAGTTGGTAAGGAAAAACAGTGAGTTGCTGGCGACTTATCGCGAGGGGCGGCCATGGCGCGAGGGCGCGACATCAACGCTTCTGAACAAATAATGCGATGGAGGCGGTGTAGCCGTGCAGAAAATTCCTGTCGCCGACGGGACCAATCTCGCCATTGCAAAAGAAGCCGGCGAGGCCCATGGGCCCAAACTCCTTTTGGACGTGGCTTGCATCGTGACTTGGCACGCCAAACAAGCGCGCGCCGCGACCGTTGCAGCTGCAAAGGCAGGCGCCGAGGACGTCGCGTCCTTTCAGGTTTGCGCGAGCACGCCCGAGAAGCTGCGTGATGTCTTCAGTGCCCGCGGCGGCATCGCGGCGCTGAAATTGGATGGTCTGACCCGAACGCGGGAGCGCGCCGACGGCGAGGGCGCCGGAGTTGGGGTCGGCGCCGATGAGATTGCGGATGAGGAAATCGCCTCGATGAAATTCATCGAGGTATTCGTTGATGACGAGGCCAACAAAGAGATTCCCCTGGCACTTCTTCTGTTCTGCCGGCGGAAGCTTTTGAATCGTGTCGACGAGGACCTGGTAAGCGGGGCGATTGGCGATTTCGTAGATGATGTTCTGCTCGGCCTTCGTGATGGTCCATGTGTCGCCGATAGGAGTGCAGCCCTGAGAAATGACGCCGGCCAATTCGACGTTGCCGCCGACGGAGACAGCGACGCCACCGTCTTCAAACACATCACCGTTGAGATAAAGTTGGGTGCGCTGCTCGGAATGATCGCCGCTGGCCAGACCACCGAGGATTGGCGCCGGCGCATAGGCTTCGTCCCATGCGCGCAGCCACGATTCGCAATCGAGATGAAACGGGTCGGCGAAAGCGAGCCAGCCGTT
>DASRHX010000207.1:0-2219 GCA_035650295.1 Bryobacteraceae bacterium
TCCCGGTCACGTAGAACGTCGCCCGCCATCCGCGCTCGTCGTGTTGGGTCAGTTGCACGTCGTAGCCCTGGCGGTGCATGCTCTCAATGATTTGGCCGATACCGGTCCACCTCGAGAGCCAGGAGCGGACGGCGGCAAGGCAGGCACCACGAGCGCGAATGCGAGGGCGGCGAGAAGTAGTGAGCGTCGCTGTGGAGTCGATGTCATTCGATGACGTGATCAGCTCGGAGCAGCACCGAGGGCGGAATCGTGAGTCCAAGGTCCCGTGCCGTCCTGAGGTTGATGACCAAGCGCAACTGTGTCGGTTGCTCTACGGGCAGGTCCGCTGGCGTGGTGCCTCGAAGAACGCGGTCGATGTACCAGGCACTCCGCCGAAAGAACGCGTAGGGATCGGGACTATAAGACATCAATCCTCCAGCCCAGACAAATGACTCCACATAGTAGATCGCCGGAAGTCGATGTCGAAGCAGTGGAACCCTGTCCAGCGAGTTGAAGCGAGGACAATCCAACACCAAGACACCCTCTGCGCGCCTAGTCGACGCGTCTTTGAGCGCGGCTGTCACCTCATCGACCGTCTGCGGTGTGTACTGGAGTAACTGGAACTTGAACGATTTATTTGCCTCTTCAACGGAAGGCCACGATAGACCCATCTCCGTGCCGGGGCCGCATCCAAACACCGCGATACGCGAAGCGCGAGGGAGCGTCTCCTGCAGGAGCTGTAATCGCTTGCCGGCCAAGTCGATGAAGAGCAAGTTTTGGCCGGTGACATTGGCGTCTGGGCGACTAAGATTCGAGACCAAGCCTGTTCCGACCATGTCCGATGAGAAAGCAACGATTGGAATGGTTGACGTTGCTTTCTTGGCGGCGAAGGCGGCCGTCCCACTCGTCGCGTGTATCACGTCAACTTTGAGGGCAACCAGTTCAGCGGCAAGGCGCGGTAGCTCATCGGTCTTACCACCGGCGTAGCGGCGTTCGACGATGAGGTTTTGCCCTCAATCCAGCCGTAACCTTTGAGGGCATCAAAGAGTTGTGCAACCTCTAATGCCGCGCGGGTGAGCGCCGGATTGCTGCCCACGACGGGAAGCGTGCCAGCCGATAACCAACCCAGCCTCTTAACTTCTCCGGGCTGCTGTGCGAACGCGAAATGTGCGTTCACACCGACAGCCACGCAAGCGGTCAAGAATGCGCGCCGGTGGATCATTCAATGACCTCGTCCGCCCGCGCCGTGCGGCGCTCCATCACTCAATCACCTGATCCGCCCGCAACAGCAGGGATGGCGGAATCGTGAGGCCGAGTGTCTTGGCGGTCTTTAGGTTCACGAACAACTCAAACTTCGTCGGCTGTTCAATCGGCAATTCACCAGGTTTCGCGCCTCTAAAGATCTTATCCACGTAATTCGCGGATCGTCGGTACAAGTCCATCCAGTCGATCCCATACGACATCAGCCCACCAAGCCGGACAAAAAGATCGAACCAGTACATCGCGGGGATGCGATGCCTTGCCGCAAGCTCCACGACGAGTTCGCGATGCTGAAGTAGCGGGTGGCTCGGCAAGGCCTGCATCGCGTCGGCGCGATCGCGAGACATTGAAATGAACCCCTTCTCGATCTCGCCTCCGTCGCTCACCATGAACATCTCCACGATTACGCCGAGACTGTCCGCGGCGCCACGCAGCACACGCATCGCGTCGGTATTCTCAGCTTGCGAGCTGCTGAGAATGGCGATCCGTGAAGCGCGGGGGACGGCCTCCTTGAGCAGCTGCAGACTCTTGAGCGACACGTCGTGGCCAACATCCTGAATCAAGCCGGTCACTGTACCGCCCGGCCGCGCGAGGCTGTTCACGAGCCCACTCTCAACTGGGGCCCGACCACCCACCATGACGATCGGAATCGACGAGGATTGCTGCTTGGCCGCTAGGGTGGCAGGAGTACCGAGCGCGAAAATCAGGTCAACATCGAGCCGGATCAGCTCGGCGGCCAGCGACGGGAAGCGCGCGACGTCTCCGTCGGAGTACCGTTGCTCGAACACGAGATTCTGTCCCTCGGCATAGCCGAGTTCGCGCAACCGTTGCAGGAACGTCTCCAGCCCCGGTGATAAGCGCGCCTGCCGCGGTCTCGTGACTCCGAGATGGCCGATCTTCCAAACTCGCGCTCGCTGCTGCGCCCCGGCGGCGCGCGGCGCGGCGAGCGCACCCGCCAGCGAGGTCAGCAGGAAGCGGCG
>DASRHX010000208.1:0-3426 GCA_035650295.1 Bryobacteraceae bacterium
TAGGTTTTCGCGCGCCCGCCACGCGCTGCGGTGGACTCGCCGACTTCTGAGCGAACCAGCGCATCGTCTTCGAGACGCCACAACGTGGAGTACACGACGCCGATCGCAAGCTCTCTTCCGGTCCGGGCGGCGATTTCTTGCGCGATTGGAATGCCGTAACCATTTCTACCCAAGCGCATGATCGCGAGCATGATCATGAGTTCGGTCTGGCTCAGATAAGTGCGCTTGCTCATTTATTCTAGATTAGTGAATAAATAGACCAAAGGCAACAGGGGCGGCCTTTACTCGCGAAGGGTCCGTCGTCGTACTTGGCGATTTCTGCTGCTTGGATACCGGGTGAACCTGCAAAGAGACAAATTGACAGCGCGACGCAGATCGATGAGTTCAGCCGGATCATGATGCAGCTCCGAAATTTGGCTGGAACATAGCACAGGCCCCAGCACCGGAAGGATCGAGCATCAGCTGAATGCAGGTGCACGCAAGCGGAGCAACTGCCGGTGCGAGGTGAGGACCGCGCGCGTCCTGCGCATAGTCCTCCGAACCAACCCTTGATGCACATCACGTACTTCAAGGTGTAGACCACATCGACGTACTCGGCTCGTGCCGCCATCACCGCACGATGCTCTTGGACGCGCCAGGGATCTCGTCGAGCACACCTGCATCGTTGCGGCGGCTTTAAATGACCATCGAAAGTATTAGTTTTGTTTCCGGAACCACATTTGTCGCTGCGTGCTGCGTCGCGTGCACTGACAGACGGCGTGCAACATCGTTGCGCATCTACGATGGTGAGCGTATACGGCGTAAGGTCCGGCGGTTGGGCGCGCCACGAACCTTGGAGATGCTGCTCCACTTTGCTGCGACGCCTGACGGATCGGCGTGATGGCGCGTCGCTTTCCGAGTCGACAGACTGCCATCAAAAAGTTTCGGTTACGTAGGGGCATCACGTCGCCGACAGTACGGACACATGCGACCAACTCATCTGGTCGCGCGATTGTCTTCAAACATGACTAGCAGGGGTAACAACATGAAGCTCAAACCTGTGGCTACTATTGTTGTGCTGATGGGTGTCGCGAGCCTGCCCGCCGTCTTCCAGGCAGCGGCCGCTCCTGACCCAGGCGCTCAGGCAAAAGCGCCGAAGCCGAAGTTCTATGACAACGTAGCGTTCGATGTGTCACCGCCACTGCGGGAGCTCGCCGCGCACAGGGCTACGCCTGTCCTTCCGGAGGAGGACCAGGGGGAGATCAGGGAGGAGAATGGACCGGAAGCGATAGAGAGTGACGTCTACTTTCCGGATGCGGCCGTCCAGAGCGACATCTCGCCGTTAGCGATTCCCAGCCCAATTGCGAACTTCGAAGGCCTGAGCAACCAGGACAACTTCAATATCTTTGGCGGGCGCGTGAACCCGCCCGACCCGGTGGGTGACGTTGGCCCGAATCACTATGTCGAGATGATCAACCTGGTCCTCGCCGTGTACGACAAATCGGGGAACCGACTGCTTGGACCGGTCGACACCGGCACGCTGTGGGATGGTTTTGTAGTTCCTGATTGCACGGATCCATCCGGCGACCCGATCGTGTTGTATGACCAGTTTTCGGATCGCTGGCTGCTCTCGCAGTTCACCACGCGCGGCCTGGACGATCCTGCGCTGCCTTTCTACAACTGCGTTGCCATCTCGGCGACGTCCGATCCGACAGGGCCTTACTATCGCTACGCCTTCAAGACCCAGGCGGATCCTGAGGCACCTGCAGGTGGGACCTTTTTTCCTGACTATCCCAAGTACGGCGTTTGGAAGGATTCGTATATCCTGACGACGCGCGACTTCGGATTGGTCACTGGGTATGGCATCAGCGTTTACGCGCTCGAGAAGAACAAGATGATCAACGGGCAAGCCAAGGCCCGCGCCGTACAGTTCTTCCTCGATTCCAATGTTGTACCGCTTGAACTGATCGGCGATGGATTGCTCCCGGCGGACGTGGACGGCAAGACCAAGCCAAAAAATGACGCGCCGGCCCCCATCGTTGGAACGCAGGATGACGGCGCTGGGTACGGAGGGACATTTGATGCGCTCAACATCTGGAACCTGGCTGTCCAATGGAATTCCACGCCGTCTGCGTCGCTCACTTTTTCGACACAGTTACCGGTCGCGCCATTTGACTCGGTGTTTCCATGTGCGCCAACGGCTCGCGACTGTCTCCCACAGCCGGGCATCACCAATCCCGCCCAGTACCTCGATATCCTTTCCTACCGTCAACGCCCGACCCACCGTCTCGCCTATCGTAACTTCGGCACCTACGAATCTTTGGTGACCAATCAGGCGGTCGAGGCGGCGCCCGGTGCGGCAGGCGTTCGCTGGTACGAGGTCCGGCGTACGAACGGAACCTATTCCGTCCATCAACAAGGAACCTATGCCCCCGGTGATGGCGTCCACCGCTGGATGGGCAGCGCCGCCATGGATTGGCAGGGGAATATGGCGCTGGGCTACAGCGTCGTGAATGGCACGAATGTCTTTCCTGGCATTCGCTATACAGCGCGACTCACAGGTGATCCGCTTGGGCAAATGACACAGGGCGAGGGAACTATCATCAACGGAAGTGGCGTACAGACCACCACCAACTCGCGCTGGGGCGACTACACGTCGCTCAATGTCGACCCCACGGACGACTGCACCTTCTGGTACGTCAATGAGTACTACACGGCAGCCGGTCAGGCTTCCAGCGCCGCAGGGTGGCAGACCCGTATCGGCAGCTTCAAGCTGCCTGGTTGTCACGCAAAGTAACGCTCCTCCAGACCGCTGATTGAACTTCATTGATGAAACTTCCCGAGGCTTAACAGCCTCGGGGAGTTTTCATGCTGAGGAGGAAGGGCGCACCCGCACTACTTCTTCTCTTCCTTCTCCGGCTCCTTGCCGGTTGGACCGCCAACGGCCGCCTCGTAGTTCGCTTTCAGATAGTTGGCCATCAGCTCCGCGGTTCGGCCGAGCATCGCCTTGTCCGTGCCGCCGAACGAGTACGCCGCGCCCATCGCGTTCGCATGCTGGTAGAACTCGGGCTCGGCGATCACTTCACCGGTCGCGGCATCGCTGAGCTTCACGGTCATGAGCACCGCTGTGCCGCCTGCGAATGCGCCACCCCAGAAGCGCGCCTTGCCGCTGACAAACTTCACGTGCCGGATGAGCGGCTCGATCTTCAGCGTGCGCGGCGGCGAGTGCTTGGGCTCCGCGCCATTCCAGGTGCTGACGATCGCCGGGACTCGCTCATCGACATAGCCCTGCAGGCGTTTCTTCGCATCTTCGTTGGCGGGCTGGCCGGCATACGGCGCACCCATCTCGATTGGCGAGACCTCAAAGCGATCGAACGCACTGAGCGCGGTCGACGGCGGCGGATTCGTGACCTCCTTGGCCGAAATGTAGCCGACTGGCTCATCTGC
>DASRHX010000209.1:0-2253 GCA_035650295.1 Bryobacteraceae bacterium
TGCAAAATGGTCGCCCCGATCCTTGACGAACTCGCCAGCGAATACGACGGCAAGGTGAAGATCGGCAAGGTGAACATCGACGATCACCAGTCCCTCGCCAGCGAATATGGCATTCGCGCGATCCCCACTTTGCTGTTGTTCAAGGCCGGCCAGGTCGCGGACCAGATTGTTGGTCTGCGCAGCAAGCGCGATTTCAAAGCCAAGCTCGATCGCGTCGCCGCGTAACCGCATGCGGGGATGAGCGATGCTCGCCGTTCCGACTCCCGGCCGACTCGCTCAACGCGCTGAATTTTACCATCAACTCGCGCAACTCACCGATGCGGGCTTGACCCTGCGCTCCGCGCTCGAGTCTCAACAAAGCCATCCTCCAGCGCGCTGGCTTCGCGAACCGGCGACGCGCCTCCTCGGTTATATCAAGGAAGGCGGCACTTTCGGCGAAGCGGTCGCAGCGTCACCGCAATGGGTGCCACCCTTTGATGCCGCCTTGCTGGACGCCGGCGAGCAAAGCGGCCAGTTGCCCTCGTGCTTCAAACTCCTCGCCAACCATTATTCCGAACGCGCCCGCCTGACGCGCGAAGTCCTCTCCAACCTGGCTTATCCCGCAATGCTGTTTCACTTCGCCGTCCTGATCGGCCCGTTGCCGCAGCTTGTTCTCACCGGCAACTTGTCCGGTTATTTGCGCATCGTCGGAACGATTCTGCTGCCCGTTTACGCCGTCGTGGCGCTTCTCTTGTGTAGTGCTGGCAGCAGGCACGGGGAACGATGGCGGGGAATTATGGAGTCCATCGCCAATCGAATCCCACTCTTCGGCTCGGCTCGGCGAAACCTCGCGCTCTCGCGGCTCTCCCTGTCGCTCCACGCCTTGCTGAATGCAGGAGTGCCGGTGGTTCGAGCCTGGCCGCTCGCCGCGGCCGCCAGCGGTTCGGTGCGCCTGAAACGAGAAGTGGCAAGTTGGCCCCCTTTGATCGGGGAGGGTGTCACTCCGGCGCAACTACTGGCGGAGAGCCGCGTTTTCCCCGAGTTGTTCTCCACCATGTACAACACGGGCGAAATCAGCGGCACGATCGATGACAGCCTCATTCGCCTGCAACGCCTGCACCAGGAGCGCGGCACCATGCAGTTCCGCATCATCGCCGATTGGCTGCCGAAGATTGTCTATTTCGCGATCGTGATCTACGTGGCGTACTCGGTTGTCAGTTTTTATCTCGGTTACTACAGCCAGATCGGGAACATACTTCAGTAAGATGACGGTCGAGGAAATTCTCGCGAACGAAGAGTTGCGGCGTCATGAATTCCCGGTTGCCGCCGACAAGATTTTTCTCGCCCACGCCGGCGTTTGTCCCCTGCCCCGCCGCGTCACGGAAGCAATGAAGCGCTACGTCGACGCGGCGAGCCTGGACGACCAGGAAACGGTCGTCGCCGAAGGCTTGTTTCGCGAAGCGCGCACGTTCGCGGCGAGGCTTCTTGGAGCGCAAATGGAGGAGATTGCCCTGGTGGGCCCCACTTCGCTTGGCTTGAGCCTCATCGCCAATGGCTTCCCGCTGCGCAAGGGCGACAACGTTGTCGTCTACCAGGATGATTATCCTTCGAACGTTTACGCGTGGATGCCGCTGGCGGAAAAAGGCGTGCAGGTCCGATTGTTGAACATCCGCCAGTATGGCCGCATCCGGCGCATTGATATCGAAGGCCAGGTCGATGAACAGACCAGGCTCGTCGCCCTTGCCTCATGTCATTTTGTTTCCGGTTATCGCATCGATATTCCTGCCATCGGCAAATTCCTTCAGGATAGGCGCATCGCGTTCTGCGTCGACGGCATTCAAACCGTCGGCGCATTTCCGACACCCGTGGCGCACATCGATTTTCTCGCCGCCGATTCGCACAAGTGGCTGCTCGGGCCTTGCGCCGCCGGCATTATGTTCGTGCGAAAGTCGTGGCAGGACCAGGTGCGGCCCTCCATCTATGGCTGGCACAACGTGCGGTGCCCAAACTACGTCGCGCAGGACGCGATGGTCCACCCGCCCGACGGTCGCCGCTACGAAGCGGGCACCGCCAATCTCGTTGGCCTGGCAGGCCTGCACGCTGCGATGCAGATGCTGCTCGAACTCGGCGTAGAGAACATTGCGCGCGAGTTGTTGCGCAAACGGACGTGGCTTGTGCCGGCGCTGCAGCAGAAGGGTTACGAGGTGCTTTACGCCGATGCGCCGCCGGACGCCGTCAGCAGCATCGTGGCCTTCCATCGACCGGGGACCGACC
>DASRHX010000210.1:0-2098 GCA_035650295.1 Bryobacteraceae bacterium
ATCATGGGGCGGCCATCGGCGGCAAGAAGGCTGCTGGTTCGCGCCGGACCGTCCAGTACATGTTGCAGGAATGCCACCTGGAATTCGATGCTGTGTTCGGTGGCATGGCAGTAGTCTTCCATCTCGATCGCGCCTGGGGCAGCAGCGGCGAGTTCATCGACGAGAGCGGTGTCAGTGACAGCTTCGCCAAACGGTGTGATGAAGCTCTTACGGGTAAGGCCAAATCGGTCGGGCTCCCCGTAGTGAGAAGTTCCGATGATGACGAAGGTGCGCTCGCGGTGTTCAGGGCGGAGGGCGCGGTAGGCGGCACGGTAGCAATCAAACCCGCCAAAGGGGCTGACATGAGGCGCGGCAAGGGCGAGCAGGTTGCCGTCTTCGTAGGGCTCGTCGCCGGTCATGTATTGGGTGAAGAGCGCTCGTGCCTCATCCTTTTCGGCCGGGTAGGCAGAGCCTGCGTGCGAGGCTGGTCGAAGAGGCGAGTCGGCAAATTCGCGATGCCGGGCTTGCCGCTTCTGTTCGAAGATCTCGTCATGGAGGAATCCGGCGCCGCTCAACATGTTGATGAAATTCGATTCGACTTCGTTCACGTTGGGGTCGCCGCTCATACGCATCAGCAGCTCGCGCAGGTCGTTGTCCGTGGTCTCGCCGTCGAACATCTCGAGCAGAGGTACGAGCGCTGGCGGCACGATCAACATCATTTCGGAGTATTGGAACGGATCGCGAATGAACAGGCCGGGACGTTCGGGATCCGGACTGGGCATGAAGTCGAGATCCATGCGCAGACGTGGCAGAGCCTTAGGCATGAACGACTAGGATAGCGCGGCGATGCGTTACAACGAACGTAGGAACGCAAGTAGTGTTTCGCGTTCGTCAGGCGATGCGTCGAGGTACTTTTTGACCACGGATGCCGCTTCGCCACCGTGGCGGCGAATGGCTTCGTCGGGAGTCGCAGCGCTGCCATCGTGCAGGAAGGGCCGGCGCAGGCGCAGCCCCCACAAGGCCGGCGTGCGAATCTCGTCCTCAGCCGCGGCTTCTTGCGGGATGCCGTCCCCGGTGCCGACGTCGTGGAGCAGTAGGTCGGAGAAGAGCGGCACTTCCTTGCGGTCGAATAGGGGATTGGCGTTGGGTGCGGTCGTCATCGTTGGCGTGTGGCATGACGCGCAGCCGATCGATTGAAAAAGCTGCTCACCTGAGCGAACGCGGCCGTCAATAGGACCGCGTGCGATGGGCGCGAGAAACTTCATGAAGCTCTCAAAGTTGTCGATACCCCGCAGTCCCGTCTGGCGTTCGCGGACATCTTCGAGACCGCGCCGCGGGCTGCATAGGCGCATCGATTCCTCGTTCACTCCAAGGGCCACCTCGTCGGGGAATAACTCGTTTGTGATGCCCATCTCATTGCGATAGGCGTCCCCTGAAAAGGCGAGCAACGTGGCGTGCTGCGCCTTCCATCCGAAACGCCCGATGCGTTCGCGGCGGTTCGCGACATCGACAATGCGGGCGGCGCGTCCACTGATGCCATCGCCATCGCGATCGTCCGAGTCTTCGAGCGCGGCAATTGCCTCATCGGGAATGGCCTCGATCAACCCCGCTCCGAAGAGTGGTATGGGCTGGCGTCGAGCGATGACATTGGCCTCTGCCGGAATCTGTACCTGGCAGAGATGGTTGGGAATAGAGAAGAGGTGGTAGAGCGTGCCGCCGTTCAGTTCTGTGAACGTTCCGCCTTCGCCGCGATGGCCGGCGCGGATTTCGGTCATCGAACTGATGCCGCCGATGGCCGGAACGCTATGGCAAACGGCGCAGCTTGTGCCATTGAATGCGGGACCGAGGCCATCCTCGGCCGTTTCCACTTCGGTGAAATCTTCGAGGCCAATGCGGAAGCGCTCGAAGTCGCCGGCAGTGATGTTCGGCAAGGGATCGCCAGGCAAGACGGGGCGGCCCGTGGATTGGGCAAACAACAATGCGGCGGCGCCCAGCAATACAGCGAAACGTCTCATACCGGCGCTATTTCACCTCCAGAGTTCCGCGCATCAGGTTATGCCCCGCCCCGCAGGGCCGCGAACATTCAAACGTAAATTTACCCTTCTCTTTGGCGATGAAA
>DASRHX010000211.1:0-3102 GCA_035650295.1 Bryobacteraceae bacterium
GCGCTCTGCAAACCGCCGAGTTGATCGTAGGCGAGGCTGGCGATATCCAGCGTCGGCAGTCCCTTGTACTCCGCCCCGAATGTAAGGTCAGCAATCTCGGGACTCAGGTATTTGACCTGGTGCTTGATATCGAGCACCAGCATCTTGGTTTGGGTTTCGCTCGCGGAGCGGAAGGAGCGGGCGCTGGTGTCCCAATAGAGGGGATAATCGAATTGGACGACATCGAGCCAGAGGCGCTGGGCGCGCACGAGCCACTGGCCATCCTCCACATTGCCCTCGCGATACTTTTTGGGCGTGAGCCCACCCACGGTGTGCGGATAACCGGTGTTGTCCTTATCGGATGGATTCTGGTTGAAGAAATTCTCGCCGGGCTGCCATTCATAACCCTTGTTCTTGCTGGGGTCGGTGTGCCAGCCACCCATCAAGTACGCGACCGCGTTGGTGTTGTCCTTCTTCGCGCTGCAATGCATGTGGACCTGAAGGTCTTCGAAAAAGGGCGCGTCCAGCTTGCCGGCGATATTAAGCCAGCCGATCACCTCATCGTTCTTACGATGCTGCCAGTTGTTGAGATACGCATCGTTAACGGGCGTCAAATTCCATTTCTCGCCGGCGGGGCCGGTGAAAGTGTTGTTGCTCGGCAGTTTCAGGCGCGAATCGAACGGCGCATCCAGCACGTTATCGTGAAGCGTGATGATATTGCCGTTGGTCTCGAAACCGATCTGGCCAAAGATCGTCGCATCCACCAACGGGTGCGCTTCCATTTGCACGCCGATGACCAGCTTGCCTTCGCCAGGATCGCAAATCTGGCTTGCCTTGCGTTCGAAGCTCAGCGCGAGCGGAACGAAATCAGCCTGCCAATACTCGAGGTCCTTCCAATCGTCGATCTCACCCGGCGGAACCTGCATGTCTTCCAAGCCACCGAGGCAATTGAACTTTAGTTTCTCAAAATTCTGCGTGAAATCGGACGGGTGCTTCACGTAAACCGAGCCTTCAGTGCGCGATTCGATATTCTGGCTGTCCAGGAAGGAGAGGCCGAAATTGTCTACCTGGAACGAATAGCCGTACCACTTGTTGGTCTCGGGGAAGGACCCGAAGACCGCTTCGTGGATCCCGTTGACGCCGCCTTTGCGCACATAGTACTTCGAACGGCCGGTAAGCGGATACCAGCCCGTGGGCTCGGCGGCCAGCGTGCTGAAGGCCTGTTTGTCGCCGTCCATGCCAACGCGGAAGTTCAGCCCGGCGTAATCGCCACAGCCGCCGTTGGTGCCGTTGGAGTATTCGTAGCTATAGGGGCGCTCGATGCGCGTGAAATCCACCTGCGTGGAGCTGTTCGTGCCGATGCCGGTGTAGAGCATGACTGCGGGCTTGATGTGCGGCGGGTAAAGGGTTTGGTCGCCGCGGAGAAAGAACCCTGGCATATGAAAACCAGCTTCCTGGAATGGCTGAACGCGATGGGCATAGGCACCCACGGTCGTGATCCAGCCCCAGGTGATCTCCTTGCTGACATCCATGGTCCCTTTGGCCGTGAGACCGCCGTCGCGAGTAAAGTAAAGGGTGCCATCGGCCGGCCTGAATGGAAGGGTGTCCGGACCCGCGCCGCCCGCGCAATCGGGTTCGGTGCAATCCCGCGTGTAAGCCACATTTACGCGGCCAGCACCGGTCAACTGGCTGGACCCTGTGGTAATGAGATCGTTGCTGATGGTGATCGAGACTGTATTGCTCCAGATGAGCGTTGCGTTGTGCGGGAAATGCGCCAGCCCCGCGCCCGGAGCGATCTGCACGTTGATGTCCATCCGCGCGCTGTGCTTGGTGGGATCGGCCGCGACGATGACTTGAGAACCGAGGACCTGATCGACGGTGGAAAGGTGTATTTCATTGGAAGGCTTTAGCTTGAAACTGAGGGAGACGGGCGCGTTTTTGAGGGCGGCGAGCTCGTCGACGCGGGTGTATCGGATTTCGCCGGTGGGCACGAAAACGAAACGGCCATTGGAGATGTCCCACGTGAACGAACTGAAGCGGAACCAGAACGGCTTGGTTTCCTCGCAACCCCACGCGTTGATTGTGTTCGAGGGATTGGCGGTTGGCGTAAGCGCGCCATTGACGCGCAAGTCGAGAAATCCAGTCTGACCACCGATGAGGTGGTTGATCGAGTCCACAGTCGTGCGCGCGCCGAAACCCGTGGGGAACCAGACAATGAAGCTGGCGAGAGCGCCGTTGGTGTCCAGCCGCGTGTTCACGCGCGAATACCGAATGCCGTTCAGATTTCCCGCATCCGGGCCGGTGACCACGACTGGATTCGGACCGGTGTACACCGCACGGCCATTGAGTTCCAGAAACACGGGCAGATCCGTGCCGTCGCCGTACTTGTGGTTCGGGGAAGAGACCACATAGCCGCTTTGATTATCGACGCCCAGGAAGGTGTGCACCCCGGTCGCGGTGACCGAAAACGGTCCCGGAATATTGTCGATGCTCTCGAAGCGCGTCAGGATTGAGCCGAACAACAGATCGCCGTTGAAGTGCAGCAAGCGCGTAGCGTTGTTGGTAGTGCTGTTGCCGGTCAAAAGGGGCCCGCCGAGGGTTTCGCGATGACGAATAGTGACCGTTGCACGGTAGAACTTCGTCGGATCCAACTGCGCGCTGGGAGTCGGTTGCAGTTTGATGATCTGCGAGGTATTCACCACGGCGGGAATCTGAAATCCGGACAGGTTGGTGTTGCGCGGCACGGTGACCGTAATGTTCGTGCTGGAGGACATCAGCGGCACCAACGTGCCCGTCACGCTTTCACGCAACTGAAAGTCGAACGTCACCGGAATGCTGTCCCCCGGTGGATTGCCGGTAAAAAACTGGTCGTAACGCAACAGCGAAAAGCCGACGTTGCAAGTGACGGCGTCCTTCCCAGGAATAGTGTCCACGGCGTACATTTGCGAAAAGGGCACGTTGTTCAGCACCGGGATGACGTTAAAATCGAGGTCGTTGCTGACCGTGTTTGTGAAGTGGCGATAGGTGCGCGGACCGTCCGTGGCAGTGTCGCCGGTAAACGTGAAATTGGCCGCGCCATTGGTCTTTTCGAACAAACGAACGTCCACCGTATATTGCTTGTAG
>DASRHX010000212.1:0-5059 GCA_035650295.1 Bryobacteraceae bacterium
CTCGTAAAGCCGAAGCACGGTCTGCCTGACATCAGCGAGCAAGCCAGCGTTGAAATTGTCTATCAGCAGTCTGACGCGCTGGGAAAAGGGCCGAGCGTCAAATTGATCGACCCCACGCGAGCGCGCCAGGTCAACCTGGCGAGCTTGCCCTCGAACGTGGCGACCGTGAACGAGGGGGGCAAGTACTATTTCCCGACGCTGCCGCCCCAGCTGCGCAATCGTTTCTGGTACGAAAATGGGACACTGAACTTCAAGGGCGAGTTCGTCGAGCCCGTGAGTGGTGAAAGCTATAGCTTGCTCAATGTCATCACGTTTCGCGAACAGCAAATTCTTCTCGCGCTGAGCAGCGATACGCTTTTCCGGAACGCCGTCAACGCGCTTTACGCGTTCAACACATGGCAGATTCTCCCAAATGCCGTTGACGCAGAATCGAAAGCGCTCACGGCTGGGTTCGCCAAAGGCGTGGGCTTTGTCACGCTCGCGTTCGGTAACAGCACGAACATCAATCCGAACACTCCCATCAGTCTCGAGATCATCCAGGTCACTTGCCCGCTCTACCAAGGCAGCCTCGTGGCGATCCAGTCGGCCAATCCCTTTGACGAGAAGATCACGATTCGCCACAGCGGCGATTTCGGTGGCGAGCCTGACCAATACGTCTTCGAGTGGCGCACACTTCCGCCCGACCCAAACACAGGCCAGGCGCAGACGAATTATCCGCCCTCAATGTGGAGCGTGTTTAACGCTTCACCCGCGGACGGCAAGGGCGCGGTGGACATCACGATCCAGGGCGCCGGTCTGCAAACCTTGAGTGATAACTATTTTATATGCCGTTATCGCCCGACGGACA
Source organism: Bryobacteraceae bacterium (assembly GCA_035650295.1). Classification (GTDB taxonomy): domain Bacteria; phylum Acidobacteriota; class Terriglobia; order Bryobacterales; family Bryobacteraceae; genus JAFLBB01. Next base: position 848 of record DASRHX010000212.1, read on the forward strand.
TGAACAACCCGTGCGGCACCAATTGGAGCCAGTGGACCGAGCCGGCTCTCGCCGAAGGTTGGATCAAGCGCGTGCTCAACGGCATCAATCCCTTCGAGCAAAAGATCCAGTCTTACAAGAATCACTCGGTCAACACGATCGTCAGCATGATCAGCCAAGCCGGCGCGCGCTGGGTCGGCAACGTGCCGTTGAATCAGCAGGCAGCGGACAGCTTCGGGTTGATTGAAATCTATGAGACGATTCTTAAGCGTGGCATCGGCTTGAGTATCGAAGGCACCCCCGCGGTCGATTATCCTCCCGCCAACGACGCGCTCCTGCTTGCCGCCGGCCGGATCGCTGATCTCTACGTGCTGCTTGGTAACGAAGCGTTCGCTGACGCCGCCGATCCCACCATTGCCTTCGGCACCGAGGACGGCACGTATGGCAGCACCGCCACTTCCATCCACTGCTTCATGAACCAGACTGCGTCGTTACTCGAGGAGGAACTCGCGCTGCTCCGCGGCCGCGATGATTCCTTGCAGCCAAGCATCCAGACATCCCCAGTCTATAACCGCCTCATGTGGAATTTCACCCATGACATCAACGGTGGCGAACTCGCCTACGCCCTCAACTACAACATCCAGGATCAAAACGGCGACGCCGAAGGGTCCATTGACGAAGCCGACGCCAAAGTCCTTTACCCTCAAGGTCACGGCGACGCCTGGGGGCATTACCTCACCGCCATCAAAAATTATTATCACCTCCTGCGCAGCCCGCATTTCACATGGATGCCTCGCACCGAAGCCGTCCTCGTCGGTGGCGCGCAAGTCTCCGTCGATTATCTCGATGAACGCAAGTTCGCCCACGCCGCCGCCGCGCGCGCCAAGACGGGTGCCGAGATCGTGAACATGACCTATCGCAGCTTTTATGTCGAAGATCCCAAGGGCCAGTATCAGGGCTACCGCGACGCGAACACCAACCGCGCCTGGGGCCTCGCCGAATGGGGAAGCCGCGCCGCGCAAGGCGCCTTGTTCGATTGGATTGTCGGCAACGCCATCCTTCCCGCTCAAAGCCCCAACAGTGGCATTCAGAAAGTCGATCGCACCACCGTCAAGGAACTCGCTGACATCGTCTCCTCACTCGCGGACATTCAGGTCCAGGTCGACAACGCCGACAAAGGCCTCAACCCCCTTGGCCTCGCCAAGAACGTTCTCCCGTTCGATATCGATCCAGCTGCCGTCCTCCAGGACAAGACACACTTCGAGCAGATTTACGACCGCGCCGTGAAAGCTGTCAACAACGCCATCAGTGTCTTCGACCACGCCAATAACTGCACCCAGCTCCTCCGCCGCCAGGCCGACAGCGTCGAAAAATTCCAGGACGCCGTCGAAGACCGCGAAGCCGACTTCAACAATCGCCTCATCGAAATCTTTGGTTACCCCTACGCCGACGACATCGGCGGCACCGGCACCTATCCCGCCGGCTACGTGGGTCCTGACATCTACCACTACGAATACGTCGACGCCTCCGCGTTGCTCGGCGCCATTCCGCCACCCAGTCAAACCCTGAACGTGCTGGTCAAGGAATACAGCGTCACCAACAACGGCGCGCTGCAAACCACGACCAAAACCGTCAAATTCAACATCGCCCCCCACGGCTTCGGTCTCATTAAGCCCCTCGGTTGGAGCGGCCAACGCCAGGCCCCCGGCGAAATCCAGATGGCACGCTCCGACCTCCTACAGTCCCGCGGGCGCTTCGAAAAATTGCTCGCCGATTACAACAACCTCCTTAACGACATCGAAGATAAATCCGCCGTCCTTGTCGCCCAATTCAACGCCAACGTCGACGAAATCCAGATCCTCGACGAGGCCATGAACACGCAGCAATCGCTCCTCGACAAAATCAACGACGCCCGCGAAGAACAAAAATGGTTCACCACACTCGCCACCACGACCAAACGCCTCGCCGACGCCATGGCCGAAAACCTTCCCAAATCTGCCGGCACCTCCTTCGATGCCACATCCCTGGGCCGCGGTGCCCTCATGGCATGGGGCACCATCTCCAGCGAACTCTTCGCCAAAAAGGCCGATAAAGCCGCCGTCCTCGAACAATCCCACTTCCAGGCCAAAGAGATCGAACAATACCTTACCAACATCAAACTCACTTCACTCCGCAATGACACCGCCTTCCTTCACCAACTCGCGCAACTCGAACAAAGTGTCCGCCACGAAATCTCGCTTCGCCTCGAAGTCCTCACTCTCAACGAAGCCATGCAACAAGCCTCTGGCCGTTACCAGGCCGCACTCTCCAAAGGCATCCGTCTCCTCGATGACCGCCTCCGCTTCCGCCGCCAGACGGCCTCCCAGACGCAGAGCTACCGCTACAAAGACATGGCCTTCCGCATCTTCCGCAACGACGCACTCCAGAAATACCGCGCTCAATTCGACCTCGCCGCACGCTACGTTTACCTCGCCGCGCGTGCCTACGACTTCGAAACCTGCCTCAGCGACGGTGACCCGCGCGGCCCGGGCGCAACATTCCTCACCGACATCATCCGCTCACGCGCACTCGGCCTCGTCCAAAACAACCAACCCCTGACCGGCCCCGCCCAGGGCGATGGCGGCCTGGCCGATCCCATGGCACGCATGTGGCTCAATTGGGACCTCGTCCTCAAGGGCCAACTCGGCTTCGACAACCCACAAACCGAGACCGGCCGTTTCTCACTGCGCTCAGAAAAATTCCGTATCCAACCCGGGTATGCCGGCAACAATGCATGGCGCCAAACCCTCACCTCACTTGTCGTCTCCAACCTCCTCGACCTCCCCGAATTCCAACGCTATTGCATCCCCTTCCAACCCATGCTCCCCGTCGAGCCGGGCATTGTGATTCCCTTCTCTACCACCGTTAACTTCGGCCAGAACTTCTTCGGCTGGCCAGCAGGCGGCGGCGATAACGACTACGACTCCACACACTTCGCCACCAAAATCCGCTCCGTCGGCGTCTGGTTCGCCAATTACAACAACCTCGGCTCCGGCATGATCAATACCCCGCGCGTTTACCTCGTCCCCGTGGGTAACGACATCCTCCGTTCTCCGACGGGCGGCTGGGGCCAGATTCGCGAATGGGCCGTCATGGACCAGTTGCTTCCGGTACCGTTCCCGCTCAGCGGCGAGGCCCTGAACGATCCGAACTGGATTCCGATGAACGACACGCTGGTGGGCGACCTCGGTGACATCCGCAAGTTCCCACGTTTCCGCGCCTACCACGACAGCGGCTCCTTTGACGCGAACGAAACGATCAACGATAGCCGTTTGATTGGGCGCTCCGTTTGGAACACGCGCTGGCTCCTCATCATCCCCGCCGGCTCGCTCCACAGCGACCGGAACGAAGGTCTCGAACGCTTCATCAACGGCGAGCTTTTCAACGGCCAGCGCGATGGCAACGGTGTCAGCGATATCAAGATCTTCTTCCAGACCTACGCTTACTCCGGCAACTGACCCCAGGCAAGGCGGGGCGGGCGGAGTGATCCGTTCGCCCCGCGATTAACCCGAAGCCTATGCGTAATCTTCAATTATTAATCCTGCTGATGCTTGCGGTCTCCGCTGCGGCCGCCGACAAAAACGGCGTCTCGCCGAATGCCATCTCGCTGCCGAGTGGTCCGGGCTCGATCGAAGGTCTCGGTGACTCGTTTCAACCCGCGCTGAACACCGGCACCATGCGCTACGGGCTTTCCCTGCACGTCCCTGCAGGCACGGGCGGTCATACTCCGGGCGTGCAGTTCAGCTACGAAGGCGGCCAGGCCAACGGTCCGCTTGGTTTTGGCTGGGATCTCCCACTGCTGTATGTGCAACGCCAGACCGACGAAGGCATTCCCCGCTACGTCGACGTGCCAAATGGCAAGGATGACGATCGCGACGGGCAGCTCGACGAGCCGGACGAACTCGACACCTTCATCACTGATGACAGAGAGGAACTCGTCCCGCTGGCCAACGGCGATTACTTCTCCAAAAACGAAACGGCCTTCGTTCGGTACCGTCGCATCGGTGATCATTGGGTAGGCACGCTTCCTAACGGCGTGAAGATGGAATTCGGCCTCACCCCCGCTGCTCGCGTTTCTGATGGCACCACCAACCGCGTTCTCAAATGGCTCATCGAACGCCAGACCGACACGCGCGGCAACACGATCACCTACTCGTGGCAATCATTTCTGGGCAGCACCAACACCAACCAGAA